>JAYUZL010000136.1:0-28769 GCA_043751875.1 Ferruginibacter sp. | reverse complement strand
AAAAATTATGGTCGGCAAATATCCGGGTTTTAAGCTGCCCGGCAAAATACGAAGAATTACCACCGGTTAAAACCACGTTAAAGTTGCTGTACTTTTCCTTATATTTCCATATAATACCTTCTATTTCAGCAGCCATTCCGTTGAGTACACCGCTCTGCAAATTCGTTCTTGTATCGTAACCAATCAATGGAAAATTCCAGGTTTCTTTTTCCAATGGCAACAGCGCTGTAAAATCGTGCATTGCTTTGAAGCGCATATCCATCCCCGGCGAAATACCGCCACCTAAAAACTGGTGATACTGATTTATAAAATTGTAAGTAATGCAACTTCCCAGCCCAATGATCAGGTTATTTTTATTTGGATAAAAATGAACTGCCGCAGCTACCAGTGCTAGCCTGTCTGCGCCAATTGTTTCGGGCTTGCCAACAGGGGTTGTAAAATTTATTTTGGTTGCTGCCGATAATTTATGGAAAGTACTTTGCGACGCAAGTATATTTTCTATTGCCGGATTATGTTTTACTACCGAAGATAAAATGCTGTGTCCCGGTTTGTATTTTTCCAGAATAACCTCAACCGTTTTTTCTTCGTCGTTTTCCAGATAAAAAATTTCGTTCATTACATCATCAATAAAAATGGCTACTTTTTTTCTTGTATTTCCAAAATCGAAGCAAAGGGTTGTCATGGGATTGGTTGATTGGTTGATGGCAGATTAGCATTGTAATTTATAAAATTGTTACTAGTTCAAAAAATTAGCACATCAGCATATTTGCTCATTGTACTAAAATCCAAACCCTTCCAGATTTTTAAAATGACCATTAAGCATAATTTTATCTTTAAGTTTGTTCATTTGCGTCATCACTTCCAGTACTTTAACCAAATGCCTTTTTATATATTCCTGCCGGTGAAGTTCTTGTTCGTATTGCAGCATCTGGTACTCATCCTGCAAAGCCATACCTGCGTGATGCGCTACATCAAAGCTTATCAGTGATGCGTCGGGTTTTTTAAATTCTTTGGTAACATTCAGCAGTACATGTAAGGCTCTGATACTTTCCAAAATCTTTGACATAATTGGCAAGCTACCAATAAACTTCGTTTCAGGATAAGTTACAATAGCGCCACGATAAAGCTTTTCAGGCAAAGCCTCTATTTTTTCGAGGATTTTAAATACGAGCGTACCACGGGTTTTTACATCCATTTCGCCATTTTCGTATACAGTAGATATTTCAATTATTTCTACAAGTGTGCCATATTCACTTACTTCGTTATTAATAACAGCAGGTATACCAAAAGGTTTTTTATTGGTATAACAATCGTTTACAAGTTGCTTGTAGCGTGGTTCAAAAATGTGCAGGTTCAGTTCTTCATTCGGAAAAACGACAAGTGCGAGGGGAAATAGAGGAATAAAATTTGTCATAGTTTTTAAAAATCAAAGTTAATACAATCATTTACACAGCAAATTGAAAACCAGTTCCTTATTTTTGAAATACCACTTTTAAAAATCTTATTTTGGGAAGCAATTATAATGATAATGAACATACCTGCGAATATATTACTAAGCCGTAATGATGGAATTGGAGACATGGTTTTAATGTTGCCCATGGCAGGCATAATAAAAGCGAATTTCCCGGAAATTAAAATTGCAGTACTGGGGAAAAAATATACGAAAGCATTGGTTGACACCTGTATTTATGTGGATGATTTTATTGACGAAGAAGATTATTTTTCAAAAGAAATATTGATTGATGGGTTAAAGCCTCAAGCAATTATACATGTGCGTACAAATAAAAAAGTAGCAAAGCGTGCCAAGGCTATAAAAATACCGATGCGCATTGGCACTACAAGCAGAATTTATCATTGGTTTGCCTGCAACAACCTTGTAACCTTGCGTAGAAAAACTTCCACCCTGCACGAAGCACAGTTAAATATACAACTGCTTGCGCCGCTTGGTATCACCAAAACATACGATATTACAGAATTTCAAACATATTTTGGTCTTCAAAATATACAACCCTTAGAGCAGCAATATCTGGAACTTATTAAGCCAGATAAATTTAATATTGTCATTCATCCAAAATCGCAGGGCAGCTCAAGAGAGTGGCCAATCAAACATTTTACAGCATTGATAAATATGTTGGAGAAAGAAAAATACAATATCATTTTATCAGGAGTAGAAAAAGAAAAACCATTTGTGCAGCAAATTATCGATAGGCTTAATAAACCTGTAATTAACCTTGCAGGTGATTTACCGCTAGGTCAGTTTATATCTTTTTTAAATAATTGCGATGGCATTCTAGCTAATGCAACCGGACCGCTGCATGTAGGTGCAGCCTTGGGTATACATGCATTCGGTATTTATCCGCCCATAAAGCCAATACATCGTGGCAGATGGGAACCCCTTGGTCCAAAAGTGCAGGTATTTGTTTTAGATATAAGTTGTACTGACTGTAAAAATGATAAAAACTTTTGCAGTTGTATTAATGCCATTATGCCCATAGAAATTAAAATTGCGTTGGATAAGGTTGCATCTCAAAAACAAAATACTTAAGTAGTATGATACAAAAAAAGCAACTTGTTTTTGATGCAGAACGAATGAAATATCCTCACACAGGGTTGTATCATTATTGCCTGCAGCTTGGTAATGCCTTACAAGAACTTATAAATGAAAGTACCGAGGAATTAAAATTTTATGTGCGTCCGGGAAATGAAAAATCTTTTGGCGAAAATGCTGAATACATGGAACAGCATGGATTGCATAAGTTTTTTATGCCAACTAAAAATGTAACGGTATGGCATACAACTTACCAGGCTACTAATTATTTTCCATTTAGAAAAAATGTGAAAGTTGTATTTACCATTCATGATTTAAATGTGGTGCACGAAAATAAAATGAGTCCAAGAAGGCTACAAAAAGAATTGAATAAAATACAGAAAAGAATTGATGCTGCAGATCATATTGTCGCAATTTCTCATTTTACACTGGCGGATGTAAAAAAGTATTTAAGGCTACACAACAAGCCTGCAACTGTTATTCACAATGGTGGTAACATACAGTTCTTGCAAAATATTGTAGCGCCACAACACTTGCCAACAGCACAATTTTTATTTACACTAGGTACCATCAACGCAAAGAAAAATTTTCATAGGTTACCATGTTTGCTCGTGGGCAACAGCAGGCAATTGTTTATTGCTGGTATAACGGATGATGAAAATTATAAGCAGATAATTATTAAGGAAGCGGAAAAAAATGGCGTGGTAGACAGGGTTATTTTTACGGGACCAATAAACGATAATGACAAACAATGGTACATGAAAAACTGTGGAGCCTTTGTTTTTCCGTCATTAGCAGAAGGGTTTGGCCTACCGGTAATTGAAGCTATGTATTTTGGTAAGCCGGTTATATTATCAAACGCGACAGCATTGCCTGAAATTGGTGGACCGGATGCTTATTATTTTAGCGATTTTGAGCCTGCAAATATGAGAGCAGTATTGGAAAGCGCTTTAAAAAATTTTGAGGAAAATCCTGCTGCTGAAATTAAAATGGTTGCAAGGGCAAAAATGTTTACGTGGCAGGATGCTGCAAAAAAATACCTTGAAGTGTACAGAAGTCTTTATTAATTTTTAACTTGCTCCATCACAACCATAAGCCAATATTTTAATGCATAAAGCAATTTTGAAAGAAGCACTTAGCGGTAATACCAAAGCGCTTGCAAGATGTATTTCTTTTATTGAGAACGATGTGGAAGGTTATGAAAATCTGCTGGAAAAATTGCCGGTATCGGCTGCACCCGTTACGGGTATTACTGGTCCGCCGGGTGCAGGTAAAAGTACCCTCACTGATCAGCTTATTCATTTATTAATAAAAGATAATAAAAGAGTTGCTGTATTGTGTATAGATCCATCATCTGCTTTTCACAAAGGCGCAATATTGGGAGATAGAATAAGGATGAGCAGATGGTACAATAACGAGAATGTTTTTATAAGATCACTTGCGGGTAAAGGTTCTTTGGGTGGGCTTAGCCCTAAAGTGATTGAAATTACAGATCTTCTAAAAGCTGCAGCATTTGACCATGTTATTATTGAAACAATTGGTGTGGGGCAAAACGAAATTGAAATAGCAGGACTTGCAGATACAACGGTAGTTGTGTTAGTACCGGAAGGTGGGGATGAAATACAAACAATGAAAGCAGGCTTGATGGAGATTGCAGATATTTTTGTGGTAAACAAAAGCGATAGAAGCGGGGCAGATACTTTTGTAAAAAATTTGAAGAACATGCTTGCTCCTGCGTTTTCATCAAAGCAGCATGAAGTGCCGGTTATAAAAACAGCTGCTTCAAAAAACGAAGGAATAGAAGTATTGTATGATGCTATAAAATTGAACAATGGTTTACAGCATTCTTTGCAAAACAAAGTACGTCTGTATGCAGAAAAAGCTTATTTATTAATAACAAAAATGAGGATGAGGGATATTGAGTTAGAAGATTTGCAAAAAGAAATTGCTGCAGGCATGCAGCATGAAAATTTTAATTTGTACAGTTATCTTAAAAATTTTAAATAGCGTTAGTGGAAGATATGGCAATGAAAAAAATAGGACTGATTGTACAGCGTTATGGCCGCCAGGTAAATGGTGGTGCCGAAGTTTTGGCGAGAATGGTTGCTGAAAAATTAGCCTTAAAATATGATATTACTGTACTAACCAGCAGAGCACTCGATTATCATTTTTGGGAACCTGAATTGCCCGAGGGCGAAAGCGAAGAGAACGGGGTAAAAATTATAAGGTTCGATCACAAACCAAAAGCAACGGCAAAAAAAGTTCACAGGTTGAACAGGCAATACAGGGGCAGGCACCTGTACCAAAAATTTTATAAATTTATTGGAGAACCCTCATGGTATTTAAAACTTTTTCCAACTACCGAAATTAGTGAAAAAGATGGGTTGTTATGGGTAGAAAATCAGGGTCCGGCAACTTACGGTTTAATAAAATATTTACAAGAAAACAAAAAAGATTATGATGTATTTATTTTTGTAACATATCTATATTACCCGACAGTTATGGGTTTGTTAGAAGTGCCGAATCAAAGTATTTTTATACCAACAATGCATGATGAGCAACCGGCCTACTTTCCTATTTTTAAAAAGATAATGGCTGCGCCACGTTCTCTAATGTTCCTAACAGCATCAGAAAAGAAATTTTCAAATGAATTATTTGATATCGTTAATATCAGGCAAGATGTGATGTCTGTTGGTATTGAAACTGTTGACGAAAGAAAGGCTATTGAAGTGATCAAAAAATTTAATATAAAAGGTAAGTACATTGTTTATGTTGGAAGAATAGATGCAGCAAAAGGATGTAAGGAATTGTTGAAATACTTCACAAAGTTTATTGATCAAAATAACAAATCTATTACACTTGTTTTAGTGGGTAAAAATATGATTGATGCACGTGTAAATAAAAATATTATTTATGCAGGTTTTGTAAGCGATGAAGAAAAAGAACAACTTATGAAACATTCAGAAGCACTCATTATCCCTTCGAAATATGAAAGCCTTTCTCTGGTGGTTTTAGAAAGTTTTGCATGCAGGGTGCCGGTTATTGCAAATGGCGAATGTGAGGTTTTAAAAGACCATATTGAAAACAGCAATGGCGGTTGGACGTACACAAATGAAGATGAGTTTACAGCCGTTTTAAAAAAGGTAATAGAAGGATCGGAGAATGTACTAAAAGGATTAAACGGTTACGAATATGTTACAAATAATTACTCATGGCAAAAGGCAATGTCCATTTTTGATGATGCAATCGATTTTGTAATTAATGTAAATAGTAACGATAAGCATGCAAAATTATAAAAGCCTTTTTCTGGCATCTTCCATATCCTGTGGCATTAAACTTTGTTTTTGACTAACGGAAGTCAATTTATTTCTTTTCTCATATCTTTCTACTTTCTCCTTAATTTTTTTCAGGAGCAAACCACGGTTCTGTTTTTTTGGAATAAATGGATTTGTTGAAAGTATTTTTTTAGAAAACAAATGAATATTAATACTGTTTGAGTATAATTCTCTGTCAAATTTTTTTGCAATAAATGCAAGTGTCTCTTCTGTATAAAATGCGACGTGCTGCCCGGTTTCATAAATAAAATACCACCAGTTTTCCAGAGGTTTTAAATTCTTCGACACAAGTTCTGTACTAAACAAAATAGTATCATATTTATCAAAAAGTTCTTTTAATGCAGTAATAGGATCGGGCAAATGTTCTAGCACTTCAAACGCAGTAACCAGTTCAAAATTTGTATCTGCAGGTAGTTGAGAAAGATCCTGATATTCTGCAAAAATATTCTGGCAGTAAATATCAGTAGTGTAAAAATCGTAACCCTTATCCCGCATTAGTCTTGTAAACAAACCATAACCTCCTGCATAATCCAAAAACTTTTTACCGTGGTCAAAATTATAATAAAGTAATTTTTCTGTTACTGTAGCCATGTTTTGGTTTCGTAATACGAGCCCCACATCAAGTTTTGTTATGGCAGATGAATAAGCTTCTTCCAGCCAGTATGGATGTTCTGTTTGTATAAAACCGGTATCTAAACAACGGTAATAACCAACATCATATTTGCAAAGTACTTTTGCTTTAAATAACAATTCAGTATTGCCTCCCGTTATTCTACTTTGCATACTTTTTAAATTATATTTGAAGCAATAAGCTTAAAAAATTGATTAAGTCTCTTCACTTTTTTGTCCTTTCCACCACCTGTAACTTACAAACCCCACAATTAAAAAAGGAGCGAACATTAAATAAAGTATACCTGAATTTAAACCAGTTGCAGGCTTTTCGCCCAATTGCTGAGCGGTTTTTGTACACATTGAACACTGTGCAATTACAGCAAGATTAAAAAACAAGATTGCAAACAAGAAGAATAACTTTTTCATATCGCAAAAATAAACTGTTTCTTTAATAAAACTTGTTAATCAATCGGCTTACGCTTTTTATTGATTCCTATTTAAGGAATTACAGTTTTGAATTGTCGGACCTTAAACTTCTTTTGGATATTTAAAGAACAGAAATTTCTTATCGGCAGCCTTAAAATGTTTCCATGAAGTTATAGGTATTTGTACAGCAAATATTGCGCAGGTTGGCATTTCATCAATTTGTGTATCACAAAGTGTATTTACAAAATCTGTTATCCCCGGGTTGTGTGCAAATATTGCGACTGCCTGCTGTTCATCTTTTAAGGCAGCAACAGTTTTGTAAAAGATTGTAGGGGGCGCATTGTATAAATCATCGGAAAGTATAATATCATCTTTGGCTTTACCATAAGCTTCAATAAAAGCTTTTGCTGTTTTTCGGGCCCTTTTTGCAGGACTGCTTATAAAAGTATCAATTCTTATATTAGTCTCTAATAATTTTTTAGCCATTTGCGGTGCATCTTCTTTTCCTCTTTCGTTCAGGCTTCTGTCAAAATCTCTTTCTCCAATATTTGCCCAGCTGCTTTTTGCGTGGCGTACCATTATTAATGTTTTCATATTATACTAGTTAGTCTAAAATATTTTACAATTATAATACCATCTCTTTTAAAAAACGCACCACTAAAAACATTTCTACTGATTGAATAAGCAAAATTCAAATACAGAGACCTACTTTTGCGTTAAAATAAATTTTTATTACGACCATTCTGCTAATAACGCCACCATTTACACAGTTGAACACCCCTTATCCGGCTACAGCTTATATAAAAGGTTTTTTAAATACCAGAGGTATTACTTCATTTCAGTGCGACTTAGGGATAGAAGTGACTACAGCGTTGTTTTCTAAATGGGGATTAAAAAAACTTTTCCAAAAAATTCATCTGACAGGGGCAAAATATTCTGCCAACGCCGCAAAAATGTTGGTGTTGCAAAATGATTATATCAACAGCATTGATGCTGTAATTGCTTTTTTGCAGGATAAGGATGCAACACTTGCACATAGCATCTGCAGAAGAGAAATGCTGCCCGAAGCCTCCCGTTTTGAACATACGGACGATCTCGAAAAAGCTTTTGGCAACATGGGAATACATGATAAGGCAAAATACATTGCCACTATGTACCTCGAAGATTTATCTGATTTGATTAAAGAAACGGTTGATGAACATTTTGGCTTTAGCAGGTATGCAGAAAAGCTTGGTCGTTCTGCAAACAGTTTTGATCAGCTGTACGGTGAACTCAATAAACATTATACTTTTATAGACGAACTGTTGATAGAGATTTTAGCTGAAAAAATGAAAATTGTGCAGCCGGAAATGGTGGCACTCTCTGTTCCTTTTCCGGGTAATTTATATACATCTTTGCGTTGTGGTCAATGGTTAAAAAGTAATTACCCTGAGGTAAAAGTAATGATGGGTGGCGGTTTTGCAAATACTGAATTACGATCTCTGACTGATAAAAGAGTATTTGAATTTTATGATTTTATTACGCTTGATGATGGGGAAGCTCCCATTGAAAATCTGATCGCTTACATTACAAAAAATAAAACAGTTGATGAGTTGAAGCGTACTTTTTTATTGCAAAATGAAGAAGTTGTTTACATAAACAACAAATTTGTAAAAGATTACAGGCAGGGCGAAGTTGGTACGCCAGATTACAGCGATCTGTTGCTGGATAAATATATTTCTGCCATTGAAGTTGTAAACCCCATGCACAGAATGTGGAGCGATGGGCGTTGGAACAAGCTTACCATGGCTCATGGATGTTATTGGGGGAAATGTACTTTTTGTGATGTATCGCTCGATTATATAAAACTCTATGAACCTGTGGCAGCAGGTATTATCTGCGACCGCATGCAGGAAATAGTGCTCCAAACAAAACAAAACGGCTTTCATTTTGTAGATGAAGCTGCACCACCTGCTTTAATGCGTGCCCTTGCACTGGAAATTATAAAAAGAAAAATAGTGGTAACCTGGTGGACCAACGTGCGTTTCGAAAAAAGCTTTACCAGAGATCTTTGTTTGTTGCTGAGTGCATCTGGTTGTATAGCTGTATCTGGTGGTTTGGAAGTAGCATCAGATCGTCTTTTAAAATTGATAGAAAAAGGAATTACTGTTGAGCAGGTGGCAAAAGTAACACGCCATTTTACGGAGGCGGGCATATTGGTTCATGCATACTTAATGTATGGCTTCCCTTCTCAAACTGATCAGGAAACGGTAGACTCTTTAGAAATGGTGCGCCAGCTTTTTGCTGCAGGCGTTTTACAGTCCGCATTCTGGCATCGTTTTGCATTAACCGCTCATAGCCCCGTTGGTTTGAATCCTCAAAAATATAAAATTAAAACTGTTGGTGAAATGGCAGGCAGTTTTGCCAATAACGATGTTGAGTATGAAGATGAAACAGGTGGCGATCACGATAGCTTTGGCTACGGGTTAAAAAAATCGCTGTTTAATTACATGCACAACATTGGGATAGATGAACCGCTGCAAAAATGGTTCGATCATAAAATACCTAAAACAAAAGTTGCTTCAGATTTTATTGGAAATGCTCTAAACGAACGGGAGTTAAATAATTTTAAACCTACTTCAAAAGTAATTTTTACAGGTAATATTCCTACTTTGGAATACTTTACACAATCAAAAAAAGGAAATACACGGGAGATGACTACACTCACTTTTGTAAACAAACGGCATACACAACAAATGCAGGTTTTAAAACAGCAAGGGGAGTGGCTTCTTCAAATACTTCCCTTGCTGCACATAACAAATGCAACACCGTTAACCCTTCAAGAGGTCAAAGATAACTACGGCCATGCTGATCTGGAAGATTTTGAATTATTTTGGGACAACAAGCCCGTAAACACTTTGTACAGATCAGGTTTATATAATTTGTAAAAATAAAAATACCCTTCAATTACTTAAAAATGTTTAAAAATTAAAGAGTATTTATTAAAATCTTAAGCCACTTTTAATGAAGAAGCGCTTTCTATTGCCGTTTGTATTTGCTCTTTTGTAAAGGGTTTTGCAAGAAAAACATCTGCACCGTTTTGTAGTGCAGTTTCTTTATCGGTACTATCTGTATTGCCCGTAATCATTATTATTTTAATGAGTGGATGACTGCTTTTAATTTCTTTAATGTATTCAATTCCTAATCCATCAGGTAACTGGTTATCAATAATAACAATATCGGGGCTTTGTTGCTGTAACTGTGTCGTTGCTTTTGCTAAAGTAGTTACATGTTCAATTTCAATAGCTTCTTTCTTAAGCATTAAGTTTAATATCAACGAAATATCACCTTCATCTTCTATAATAAGAATATTCATTTTTTTGTTGTTGGTTGTTTTATTATCCATCATAGTCAGTTTTGGTTTTTAAATTTTGCAGGTAAACCTCATTCAAATATTTAATATCCTCTTACATTTTTTCCTTCCATAAAATTAATGAAAGCTTTATTACAAACACGATTTCCACCGGGGGTGGGATAATTACCTGTAAAATACCAGTCACCTTTGTTGCTGGGGCAGGCTTCGTGAAGGGTTTCTATTGTTTGGTAAATCACTTCAACCGGTATTGTTACATCTTCGGGTGTTATGAGCTGTGCTATTTTGGCTGATATTTCTTCTGGCGAAAATGATTTGTACACTAGCCTCACAAGGTTTTCAGTGTGTAGTTTGTTGTTACGCTGCAGGTCCTTACATTTTTCTAATATATCTTCAAGTATATGTTCATCACCTCTTTCTTTTAACAATGTTACTGCAGCTTTAAATGCTATAAAATCACCCATTTTACTCATATCTATGCCATAACAATCAGGATAACGTATTTGTGGAGCGGAGGATACAACAATAATCTTTTTTGGTTTAAGACGGTTAAGCATCCTGATAATACTTTCTTTAAGGGTTGTTCCTCTTACAATGCTGTCATCAATTACAATCAGTGTATCCTGGTTTTTGTTAACCGTACCATAAGTAATATCATAAACGTGCTGCACCATTTCGTTGCGGCTGCTGTCTTCCGTAATAAAAGTGCGAAGCTTAACATCTTTAATGGCAATTTTTTCGATGCGTACTTTTCTGTTGATCATTTCTGATAACTTCTCTGCATCAAAATCTTTGTTCCAGCTTAATATGCGCTCTTTTTTAATTTCATTTAAATAATCTTCAGCCCCTTTTATTAAACCATAAAAAGCTGTTTCGGCA
This sequence comes from Ferruginibacter sp., assembly GCA_043751875.1. Lineage (GTDB taxonomy): Bacteria > Bacteroidota > Bacteroidia > Chitinophagales > Chitinophagaceae > Ferruginibacter. Next base: position 17,617 of record JAYUZL010000136.1, on the reverse strand, counting down.
GTGTTAGGTATAAAAGAAAAAATGCTGTTCTTAAGATCATAATCCACCGCTTTTAATACAATGCTGCTTAAAAAGTAGCCTAGTGCAATTCTTTCTCTATAAATTTTTTCATCGCTGCCTCGGCTAAAATAAATCCTTTCAAAACTGCAGGCTTTTCTTTCCTGTGGCGGCACAATCTGTTCAATACTGTAACTACCATCTGCTTTTGATATCAGGGCGGTGCCGGGCATTAATTCCTGCACTTCGTTCTCTTCCAGGTTAAAAGCGGTACGTATGGCTGCACGTTCACTAGCGCCTACAATAATCTCATCATTTACATAGTAATAAGACGGTCGAATTCCGTGCGCATCTCTTACAATAAAACCATCGCCATTACCTGTAATGCCTGCAAAATTAAAACCACCATCAAATAGAGGCACCGCCTTTTTTAGCATTGCAACAATTTCAGGATTGCCCGGGTTTAATTCATCTGCTTTTATAAGAAAATGATAGAGCACTTCCATCATAGCAGCAAGATCGCTTTGCTTTTCAAAAGTGCCTGGGTCAATATTTATCAACCCAAAAAGTTCATCTGTATTAACAAGATTAAAATTACCTGCAAGCGCAAGGTTTCGGGAAGGAATAGTATTTTTTTTAATAAATGGATGGCAAAACTGTACATCATTTTTACCTTGGGTACCATACCTTAAATGCCCCAGCAACACTTCACCCAAAACTGGAATATGACCTTTCATTAAACCGGGATGGCTTTTAATATCAGGCTGGTATTTTTCTATTTCTTCAATTTCCTTTCCTATTTGGTGAAAAAGATCTGCAATGGGCTGCTGTGCACAACTGCGTAACCTGTACATGAATGGGTAACCGGGTTCTGTATTTAGTTTTACTGCTGCAATGCCCGCACCATCCTGCCCGCGGTTGTGCTGCTTTTCCATGAGGAGATACAGTTTGTTTAGTCCGTATAAAACTGTATTATGTTGCTGCTGGTAATAGCTAAATGATTTGCGGAGTCTTATAAAAGCAAGTCCACATTCATGTTTTAGTGCATCGCTCATTGCAGGATATCGATTGATGGTGTGCTGTGAGGTGCGAAACTAACCTATTACTTTACAGCAAACAAAAATCCCTCAGCGAATGAGGGGTTTTTAACTATTGGTAATAATAAATAATCAATATTAAAGCATCTGTTTACAAACCGCTGATTGCAATACCAACCTGTATCAGCTTAGTATCTGGCGCTACGCCATCTTTAAAGATACCGGTTAAGTTATAGGAACCAAAAAGCGAAAAAATGCCATAACCCACACGGGCTGTAGCAGCAATTCTTGTGCTGTTAAAAAATGATTTGGAGTTTTCCTTCACTGTAAAGCCGTTTAGCTTGTTACCGGCTGAGTTTTGGAGATTTCTACCTTTTGTGTGTGCATTTATCAATGTTCCCACTTTTAAACCAATCGCTGCTTTAAGGGATTTGTTTGGAGTTTCAGGCTTAGCGGTAAACCTTAACTCAACAGGTATTTCAAGAAAAGCTGTAGCGAGTTTGTATTTTTTATAATTGTTGCCGGTATCAGTTCTAATAAACGGTAGTTTTGGGCTAATGGCTGCAATGCGGGTTTCCATTTTACTAAAATAGATATTGCTGGTACCCACACCCACACCAATGCCGGCACTAAGGCTTGGATTGGTTTTGAACTGCTTATCATACATTAGATACACGTTAGCACTGCGGTTAAATTTATTAACATAACTGCTAACACTATCTGCTGTCCCACTCCAAAAGTTGCCGGCAAGCTGTACCATTATGTGATCTGCGGCCCGGTTAGCAAATTTAACAGGCATTGTAGGTTTTGTCTGTGAAAAAGCAAGTATGGAAATGGTACATGCAAATGCAATTGCAAAAATTTTTCTCATAATAAATTCTTAGCCGGCAAAAATAAATGCCTAGGGGTTAATGAAAGGTTAAATAGCTGATGCCTCACAATGGTTAAATCGTAATTTAAAATTGCACTTCTGCAAAGGTATGGTTTGGCGGCTATCAATAAAATCTATTAAACTGTGGGAATGAAAAATACAATCATTTCATTATTTTTCGCCGGTTAAGTAAAAGGTTGCGGAGAATTAATGATTACTAGTAATGGTGTAACCATACCTTATAATGGTAACTTTAGACTTAAAAAACAATACTGTTGATATTGGAATAAAAGGAACTGAAAATTTTCTATTTTTGAAAAAGTTGACTGTAAATGAAAGCTACCAATGTTTGTAATCATATTCTCATTACACCGTTAGCAAGACGATAAAATTATCTACATAAAAAAGATAAAATTCAGTTTATTTTACCTCTTATGGTCTACCTCAACTCTCGGTGAAATAAAAAGCCTGCATGCACAATTACTCACAACTAAAATGCTTACAACAACTCTATTCAACAGCTTTCAGTTGTATATACCGACAACGAATCATAAAAAAATCGGTATGAATCTGTTCACATGTGTGGAAATTTTTTACTTATGTTTAAAACTGTTTTATTTTAAATATGGTTTATCCAAATAAATAAAAGGATTTACACTTACGGAAATTATCTGCCTGAACAACTCGCTAAAATTTCATACATTCAAAGTTGATTTGTTATACACATGGAGTTAATACTGCCTTACATAAACCCTGTTAATTTTGCCAAGTCGTTGGTGAGTGATTATGGATTTACAAGGGAACAAGTGTGGAATGCAGAGCATATACAAATGCCGGCAAGGAGTGGCAAAGGCTCTCTGCTTATTTTTATCAGAGATGATATTCATTTTTTTAGAGGAAAATGGGCATTTAATGAGCGTACAACTTTTCACTCAAGCGATCAGGTAGGTAAAAAAGGCATTATTGATTTTAGAATCAGCGCATCAGGACAAATACAGTCAGCCGCCATTGAGGGCTGCAATAAATTTGAATTTGATACCACTAATGTAGATGGTATGAGGATATTTATTCCAGAAAAACATTTACCTACTGATAAAAATAAACTCTTTAAAAAATTTGATCATTATTGCTTAAATCCGGATATAAATAACCTGCAGCAAAAACTTTTTTCCATCGATTATACACAAACAGGAAATTCTATTTTGCTGGAAAGTAAAATTTTAGAGTTTATATTTTTTTGGATGGAGTATTTAAAAAAAGAGGATATAGCGAAATATTTTAAAAGTCTTACTGACCATCAACTTGGATGCCTAAAAACTGCCAAAACAATTTTAGATGAAAATATTGCAAATCCACTACATATAAAAGAACTGAGTCGTAAATCAGGAATTAATGAGTGTGATTTAAAAAAAGGATTTAGGCAATTATACGGTCTGCCTGTAAGGCAATACGTTATTAAAAGCAGGCTTGAACAGGCCCGGACACTCATAACAAAAACAGAAGCTCCTATTCGGGAAATCTGTACAGAAATGGGTTACACAAATAGGGGCCATTTTGCACAACTCTATCATAAATACTTTGGTTTAACGCCGCTAAATGATCGCTACTCATTTAACGGGAAAAAGATTCTTTCTTTTAAAAATATAAATTAATTCTGCCAACAAATTCCCGTTTCGTATCATTATTGCTCCCGTTTAAATACCTATCCTTAACGTTTAAAACACAGATTGCATAACGTTTTGTTAACGTTGGCTATTTTGGAAACTTACATTTAACGACTTGCTTGATTATGTTTAATCTTTCTGTTATATTAGAGGATAGTGCGACAACGCACCCCAAAAAACCTGCTTTCACTTTTAATGATGTTACCTTAAATTTTGCACAAATAAATGCAGCAGCAAATTCTTTTGCCAACGGCCTGCAAAATATTGGTATAAAGCCTGGTGATAAAGTCGCCCTTAATTGTTTAAACCTTCCCCAGTTTCCGATTATATATTTTGGTATTTTAAAAGCAGGAGCTGTAGTAGTACCGCTCAGTGTTCTGCTAAAAAAAGATGAGATCGCTTTTCAATTGGCCAACAGCGATGCAAAAGCATTTTTTTGTTTTACAGGTACTGCCGAATTACCAATGTGTAAATTTGGTTGGGATGCATTTAATGAAACCAATAGCTGCGAACACTTTTACATGATTATGCCAATGCCCGGAATGGCCTCGCCTATTGAAGGAAGTGTAACCACCGAAGTACTGACGAAAGACCAGCCAACTACATTTGAAACGGTACAAACCATAGGCGATGATACAGCAGTGATCATTTACACATCAGGCACCACAGGGGTGCCAAAAGGTGCCCAACTTACGCATACCAATCTTTTTTGCAATGCACTTATTTCGATAGATGTATTAAGGACGTTATCTACTGATACACAATTACTGGCCTTACCTATGTTTCATATTTTTGCCATGACGGTGCAAATGAATGCAGGTATTTATAAAGCTATTCACACTATTTTACTGCCACGTTTTGATGCAGCAATGGCTTTTCAATTATTTGTAAAACACAGCGTATCGGTTTTTGCAGGTGTGCCTACGATGTATTGGGCATTACTTAACCACAACAGTGATACTGTAAAAGATGCAGAAATAACAAAGCACCTTCGCATGTGTGTATCGGGAGGCGCATCATTACCGGTAAAAGTGCTGCACGATTTTGAAGCAAGGTTTAAAGTGCCTGTTACTGAAGGCTATGGTATGAGCGAGGGTTCACCGATTGTTACCTTTAACCAAGATACAATCGGTAGAAAACCAGGCTCAATTGGAACGCCTGTTTGGGGTGTTGAGGTAAAAATTACAGATAAAAATGGCAATGAATTACCTGTGGGTGAAAAGGGCGAACTATGGTACCGTGGGCATAATGTAATGAAGGGTTATTATAAATTATCAGCTGCAACGGCTGAAGTACTTACCAATGGTTGGTTACACTCCGGCGATATTGCTGTGAAAGATGTAGATGGTTTTTATTTTATTGTTGATCGTACAAATGATATGATTATAAGAGGTGGAAAAAATGTTTATCCACGTGAAGTTGAAGATGCCATGATGCGACATGAGGCAGTATCTTTAGTGGCGGTTGTAGGCGTTCCGCATGAAGAACTGGGAGAGGAAATAAAAGCATTTGTTGTTTTAAAAAAAGATATCGTTGCTACGGCGGAACAGTTAATAAGCTGGACGAAAGAGCAAATAGCATCTTACAAATATCCACGCCATGTTCAGATTGTAGAAGCATTGCCTATGACTGCTACCGGAAAAATATTAAAAAAAGAGTTGAGAAAAACGACTGTAAGTCCTTAATAAAAACCAAACGAAATATATATCACCAATCAAATCCTACTATTTATAATTAAACAAAATCATTACCATGTCAAAAAAATGTGTTTTTAATTTTATTAATGGTCCCGCTGTTTTTGTTTGCGCAGGATAAGCAGATAAACGGAACCGTTACAAATGCTGTTGGCGAGCCAATTGCAGGCGTAAGTGTGCTTGTGCTTGGCACTTATAATGGTACAACTACAAACGCAAGTGGCAGGTATTTTCTTAAAGTGCCTTCAAGTAAAAACATTTTGGTGTTTTCTGCCGTAGGTTCAACAACTCAAAACGTAGCCATTACCAATGCTGCTGTTTACGATATTAAATTCGTGGAGGGTAATTCTCAACTTGATGGTGTAATAGTATCCGCATCAAGAATTGCTGAGCGTATTATGGAAACACCTGTTAACGTTGAATCTATAAACAAACGGCAGTTGGAAATTAATCCGCCTGCAGATCTTATTTCGGGCCTGTCCCGGTACAAAGGCATTGACGTAAACCAATGAAGTTTTTTATTAGGCTCGTTTAGTATAAGAGGTTTTAACTCATCAAAATCTGAAAGAGTTATACAGATGATTAATAACGTTAATTACATGGACCCATCTTTATTGCTTTATGCAGGTAACATTATGGGCATACCTGAAATTGACATTAAAACGGTTGATATTATACATGGCGCCAACTCGGCATTATATGGTGCCAATGCATTTAATGGTGTAATAAACCAGATAAGCAAAGATCCCTTTAAGTATGAAGGATTGGCATTGTCAGTGCGTGGCGGAACAAGAAATTTAATTGATTTAAATGTAAGGTTGGCAGTAAAGCTTACACCAAAGCTCGCTTTTAAAATTAATGCTACTTATTTTAAAGCCAATGAGTTTATTGCAGAAAACCAAGGGGCAAGATGTTTTAGGGCTTGTGCCAAACAATAATCCTGCAGGTTCTGATCTTGAATGGCATGCCATTAACCGCTACGGCGATATTGGTGTTAACCCTAATACGCTAGCACCTGCAAGCAGGTTACGTGCCGCAGGTTTCCCTACGGTAAATGGCCAGCCAACTGGCGCATTAAAAACTTTTTTTGCGCAGGGTTTTACTGAAAGAGATTTATTAGGTCCTGAGTTTGATGCAAAAAACGTTCGCTTAAATCCATCTTTGCATTACCTGATAACCTGCAAAATTAAAGCGAACTATGAGTACAGAAGCGGTACAAGAGCAGCCATTTACCAAAGCTCAAACAGATATAGTTTTGATAAATATGTGGCTAATCTAAATAAGTTTGAAGTAAAGTCAGACAAGTGTGCATTACGTGCATATCGAAATGCTGATAAGCCCGGTAGAATTTATGATCTTTCATTTTGCGGAGCGGGTATGGTAGCTGAGCAACGATATATGTCCGGATCAAATCCTTCTGCAACAGAAACGGCTGTGTTTACTTCAATTGCTGCAAGCAATCCTTTTTATTCCACCGTATTTGCGGTACCTATACCACCGCTTTTTTAGGTACCCGCAACAACGGTCAATCTGTAAAACAGGCACTAGTATTTGCCAAAGCACAATCTGCAAATGTGGTTCCATTTGCCGGTCCGTCTGATCCTCGTTTTGCAGCCAGCCGTACAAACATAAGGGATGCGAAAATCGATAATTTTAAAACGCAAATTGGTCCTAACTCTTACTTTTGGGATTATAGCGGGCAGTACGAATTGCCTGTAAAATTTGCAACAGTTATTGTAGGGGGCTCATATCGTAAATACACATTAAGGTCAGATGGTACCTTGTTTTCTGACGGTGCAAAATCGCCACAAGGCAAGCCAATACGTAACAATATTGACAACAATGAAGTTGGTGGATATACACAAATACAAAAAGGGTTATTAAAAGATATGCTGAAGTTATCTGCCGCAGCACGGGTTGATAATTTTAAGAATTTTGGTACCCGGTTTCCTCCACGTATATCAGGTGTGTTAACACTTGGTGCAAACAGGCTACACAATATCAGGGTAAATTATGCACAGGCATTTCGTTCGCCTGCACAGATTGACCAATATATTACGCTGGACATTGGACAGATATTATTATTGGGCAATATAGGTACAGGGTTTCAGGCATTGCCTTTAAATATCGGTGCTTTGTTAGCAGCAAACTCCGGTAGCGCCCCGTCAAAATTTGAATACCATGTAAATAATTTTAAGCCTGAAAAAGTAAATACTTACGAAGTGGGCTATAAGGCATTGATATCGCCTAAGGTTTTTGTAGATGTAAGTTTTTATCGCTCAAACTATGCAGACTTTATTGGAACCACCCGTTTTATTGGCAGAGAAGATGGTACATCGCCTTCGTTAACGCCGAATGCAAGCAATGCGCTAACCAACTGAAACAGATCAAAAGCAATGCAGGTTTGGATAAATGCTGATAAGGCAGTAAAAACAAAAGGCTTTGTTGTAGGCTTTGATTTTTTCCTGAACAAAGCATTTAATATCACTACCAATTATACGCTGTCAAAAATTGATGGGCTTGATAATACTGCACCTATTAAAGAAGTGCCGGGTTTAATACTTGGCTTTAACACACTGGAGAATAAATTCAACTTTGGTATAAATGGTAAGATAACCAACAACCTTTCGTATAGTTCTAATTTACGCAGCATAAGCAGCTACAATTATTTTATGCCGTTTGATGAAGGGCTTATAAAAGGCTTTACCACTGTAGATGCACAGCTTACCTACAAATTGCCAAAAGCTTCGAGCACTTTCCGCTTGAGTGCCACAAATATTGGCGATGTAGCAGCTTTTCAAGCATACGGTGCGGCACCAATAGGCAAAATTATTTATGCCGGTGTTATATTTGATAGCAATGTGTTTAAGAAAAAATAAAGATTGATTGATTATTGAACGGGTACTAAAATTAGTTTTTTAGTACCCGTTTTTTGTTAGGGGTGAAGCACTCATCATTGGTTTATTTTTTTTCTCTGTTTTATACTTCTCCTCTTTGCTGCCATTGTTGGTGTGCAGCGCCAAAATGCAACCGACCGCACTAACAATCTTGCTTAGGCTGGCATAAGCACACATAAAAACTTCAATCCTGATAATGAATGTATCGCTCCAAAATAAGTTTACAGGATAATTGAAAGCACATGGAACGTGAGAATTTTTACTTCTGTTAATCTGCTTTTCCTCTACTTGAATTAGGGTAAATCAGTACAAATCTGCAAGCTAAAATTTAATGTTTTCTCCCCAACTAAACAATGCGAAATTTTAAAGTTGCTACTTTATGTGGTATCAAAAAAATTCTTCGGTACAATTAGTATCTTGCTTATACTAACCATAAACATTACATGACTGTAGAACAATACATAGATAACATTGCCAGGCGTTTTAAACTGGGCAATGCTACCGAACATACTTTTAGAGGAGATTTACAAACCTTGTTAGAAACCCTGCTGCCGGATGTATGCGCCACCAACGAACCAAAAAGACAATCCTGCGGCGCACCTGATTATATTCTTACCCGAAAAGATATTCCCATAGGATTTATTGAAGCAAAAGATATTGGCGATGCTGACCTTGCAGGGATAAAAAAAACAGGAAACAAAGAACAGTTTGACAGATAGAAAGCATCTTTAAACAATTTAATTTTTACTGATTATCTGGATTTTCATTTTTATAAAGATGCACAATTTATAGCCTCCGTAAAAATTGCAGAGTGCCATTTCCCCTCTGGCGGGGAGGTGGCAGAAGGTCGGGGTGGTCTTATAAAGCCACTACCACAAAACTTTGCAACGTTTAAAAACCTGTCGACTAATTTTTCGTTAGAAGTAACACAGTCTATAAAAAGCAGTAAAAAACTGGCGGAGATGATGGCGGCAAAAGCAAGGCTGCTAAGTGATGTAATTGAAAAAGCACTTACCAGCGATGAAGATAAAAAAGAAGACAGTACGCTGAAGGACCAGATGAATGCATTTAAGCAAATACTCATACACGATATTACGCCAAAAGGTTTTGCAGATGTATATGCGCAAACCATTGCCTGCGGTATGTTTGCGGCACGCCTGCACGACCCCACACTACCCACATTCAGCAGGCAGGAAGCGGCAGAACTGATACCGAAAAGCAACCCATTTTTACGCAAACTTTTTGGCTACATTGCCGGACCTGATTTGGATGACCGCATAAAATGGATAGTAGATAGTTTGGTAGAAATATTTTTGGCCTGCAATGTAGAGGAGATATTAAAAGGTTATGGTAAGACAACAAAAACCGAAGACCCGATCATACATTTTTACGAAACATTTTTAAGTGCTTACGACCCTGCATTGCGCAAGGCCCGTGGGGTATGGTACACGCCTGCACCTGTTGTAAATTTTATTGTAAGGGCAGTAGATGATATTTTAAAAACAGAATTTAATTTGCCGTAGGGGCTTGCAGACAACAGCAAGACAAAAATAAAAGTAAATGTGCAGGGCAAACAGGTGGAGCAGGAGGTACACAAAGTACAGATACTTGACCCCGCAACCGGCACGGGTACTTTTTTAGCAGAAGTGGTAAAGCATGTACACAAAAAGTTTACAGGGCAGCAGGGCATTTGGAGCAACTATGTAGAAACACATTTGCTGCCCCGCCTAAATGGTTTTGAGTTGCTGATGGCAAGTTATGCTATGGCACATTTGCAAATGGATTTATTGCTTAAAGAAACGGGCTACGTCCCCCTCTCCCTGGGGTTAGGGGTGAGGTCTGCACAACGCCTGCGCATTTGCCTTACCAACAGTTTAGAAGAAAGCCACCCCGATACAGGAACCCTGTTTGCAAACTGGCTGAGCACCGAAGCCAACGAAGCCAACCAAATTAAAAGAGATACACCTGTAATGTGTGTGATTGGAAATCCGCCATACAGTGGCATTTCATCAAATAATGGCAAATGGATTAGTAAACTTATTGATGACTACAAATATATTGATGGTGTTCATTTTAATGAACGCAAACATTGGTTAAACGATGACTATGTTAAATTCATTCGGTACGGGCAACACTTCATTGAAAAAAATGGAAGTGGTGTTTTGGCATTTATAAATCCTCATGGATTTTTAGATAATCCCACATTTAGAGGAATGCGTTGGCATTTGCTTAAAACATTTGATAAAATATATACCATAGACTTGCACGGTAACGCCAAGAAAAAAGAAATCGCTCCTGACGGAAGTGCCGATATAAATGTATTTGACATTGAACAAGGTGTATCTATTAATGTACTTGTAAAAACAGGCAAAAAGAAATTAAATGAACTTTGCAAAGTATTTCATTTCGATTTGTTCGGTAAACGTGAATTTAAGTATGATTTCCTATTACATAATTCTCTTTCTACGATAAATTACTCTCAATTAAATCCTTCTAAGCCGTACTTCTTTTTCATTCCTAAAAGTGATATTGGAATTGATGATTACAATATTGGATTTAAAATTAGCGACCTTTTTATCTCAAATACTGTAGGTTTTGTGACTGCAAATGATGGTTTAAATATATCTTTTAGTAAGTCGGAACATCAGTATAAAATTAATGATTTACTTACCTTAAATGAATCTGTCTGGCGGTCGAAATATAACAGAAACAAAGACTCCAGAGACTGGACATATCTAACTGCAAAAAAAGATGCAATTGATAATTATTCTGAGTCTAACATTAAATCATTTGACTATCGACCATTTGACAACCGATTTACGCTGTATAGTGGTAAGTCGAGGGGGCTTGTATTCCTCCCCTCAACCTAAAATCATGAGGCATCTTTTTATAGGAAATAATTTGGGGTTAACCCTTTGCAAACAGTTTAAAGCAGGCGATACGTATCAACATATTTTTATTACAAATAAAGCAATAGAAAGCTCATTTGTATCTAATAAGACAAGTGAAATAAATAGCATTTTACCATTATATCTTTATTCTCATATTAATAACGTACAACAAACCACCCACTCAACCATCGAAAGAACTCCAAACCTTAACACAGAAATAGTAAACCAAATTGCAAAAGGTATAGGTTTAACTTTTGTGCCCGAAAAAACCACCCCGCCCAATGGGTACCCCTCCGAAGGAGGGGAATTTGCACCGATTGATATTTTAGATTACATCTATGCAGTTTTACACTCACCTACTTACCGAGAGAAATACAAAGAGTTTTTAAAAATAGATTTTCCACGGGTGCCTTACCCAAAAGATGCAGGAACGTTTTGGCAACTCGTAAAACTTGGGAGCGAAATAAGGCAGATACATTTATTAGAAGCAGCTGTAGTGGAAGATTACATTACCCAATATCCTGTAGATGGAAACAACGAAGTCGTAAAACCTCGTTTTCAAATAACACCGCTAAACCTGCAGCATGTAGATTCCCCCACCGGAAGGGTGGCCGCAGGTCGGGGTGGTTTACATAAACGAAAAACAATATTTTGCCAACGTACCAGAAGTAGCATGGAACTTTTACATCGGCGGTTACCAGCCTGCACAAAAATGGTTAAAAGACCGCAAAGGCCGCACTTTGGAATTTGAAGATATTTTGCATTATCAAAAAATAATTGTGGCACTTACTGAAACGGTTAGGATAATGAAAGAGATAGATAAAATTGAAATTGAATAATACTTTTAATGAGTAGCTGATGGTAATTGGCAATTAGGAAAAATGAGTAGTTGCTTGTAATGTTGTGTTGTATGCAATTTTGACAATATTCAAATGATAAAATAAATAAAAATGGGAAAAGTTATTCTAGACATGGCAATGTCAATAGACGGTATAGTAACCGACAAAAAAGGCAATTATTTGTACCCAATAAATGAATTAAAGAATTCAGAAGAACTTAATGACTTAATAAATAATGTAGGTGCAGTAGTAATGGATAAGGCTTGTTACGATATGGCAGGAGGCGATTTTATCAATTACGAATATCAAGCACCCATTTTTATTTTCGCTAAGACAGTACCGAAAAAGGTTGCCAAAGGTGAAAATGATAAGCTCTCATTTACATTTGTAACCAATAACATAAAGGAAACTGTTGCCAAAGCCAAAAAGGCAGCAAAGAAAAAAAATGTAATGATTGTAGGTTGGGTTGGCGCAGCACAACAATGTTTAAAGAATGGTCTTATTGATGAAATCATCATACGCTTAATGCCCGTACTTGTAGGAAAAGGAAAAAAATTATTGGAAAATTTTGGCACTAAAGAAATTAAGTTTGAAATGATAGACGCAAAATATTTTTCTACACGAACAGATGTGAAGTTGATTATTAAAAAATAAATTTTCAAAAGTGTTGACCCTTGCCAGCAGCCAACATTGTGTTTGGCAATAGTAGGGCGTGACATTGTTATCTTCGGCTGTAGTTCGCTATCAGATTCAGTTCCAGCTTGGCGTTAATAATTTGGATTTTAGTTGTTATCTTCAAATTAAGTTTGTCAATCGCCTTCGGTTACGGGGCGAATTTCAAATTCCCTGCCATCGCCTACCCCCACTGTTGTGTACAATTAGTTTTTTTGGACACTTCAAGCTTGAAACTTTAGACAAGTAATAGATGGTAGACAAAACCAACTCACATATTAAATTGCGGGACAGACAGGCAAAAAAATGTGATAATCATGTAAATTATTTCCCATGTTTTGTAAACTTTTAAGTATTACGGTACTGACCTTGTGGCATAATCTTAGTAACTTAAAGACAGACAAAATAATTATGAAAAAACATTTTAAAATAAACATTGCCCAGACAGTTCTGGACGATTTAAAAAACAGAATATCAAACACCCGCTGGACAGATGAAATAGAAAATTCAAAATGGGAATACGGAACAAACAAAACCTATTTGAAAGAATTGTGCAGTTATTGGCAAAATAAGTTCGACTGGAAAAAGCAGGAAGAATATCTTAATTCTTTTTCTCATTTTAAAGCAATCATTGATGATGTTCATATTCATTTCATCCATGCAAAGGGTGAGGGAAAAAATGTAATTCCTCTTTTATTAACACATGGCTTTCCGGATTCCTTTACACGTTTTTTAAAAATTATTCCTTTGCTTACCAAAGCAGATGGAAATGGTTTTTCGTTTGACGTAATTGTCCCTTCTAACCCCGGCTATGGATTTTCGGATATTCCCTCCGAAAAAGGAATGAATACAAAAGTTATTGCAAGCTTGTTTACAAAATTAATGACAGAGGAATTGGGCTATGAAAAATTTGTTGCACATGGTGGAGATACCGGTAGTGACATCACAGAAAAAATTGCATTGTACCATACTGAATCAGTAATAGGAATTCATATTATTGATGTGCCATGGCAACATGGATTTGCTCCACCAAAAGACCCAAGTAAAGCAGAAAAAAAATTCCTTGAAGAGTCAACCCAATGGTCGATGAAAGAAGGTGCATATGCTATGCTTCAAAGTACCAAACCGCAAACGTTAGCTTATGGATTAAATGATTCACCGGTTGGTTTGGCTGCCTGGGTTATAGAAAAGTTTAAGACATGGAGCGACTGCAATGGGAATATTGAAACTTGTTTTACAAAAGACGAATTGCTTACTAACATAACAGTATATTGGGTAACGCAAACTGTCAACTCTTCATTTCGGATTTACAAGGAAGGAATTGACGCATTGATGAACTCGATGTATAATCCATTGGCAAAACTTAATCCTTTTGATAAAACAGGAAGCAAGACGGAAGTTCCAACAGCTTTTGCATTATTTCCAAAAGACATTTCATTACCACCAAAAGAATATGTTGAAAGATTTTTTAATGTTCAGCAATGGACAGAAATGCCCAAGGGTGGGCACTTTTCTGCAATGGAGCAACCCGAACTTTTGGCTGACGACATAAGAAAATTTTTCTCAGGATTAACAATCTCTGCTGATAAAGAACTTACGTAAATGCATTGGCAATTTCCCATTTTCATTAAGTTCCAAAAGCGACCTGGAAGGTTCTACTTTTAGTTCTATCATTTTTACGTTAGGGAAAAACCCAACAGTTGAAATAACGAACGGTTCGCCTGACCAGGCTAAATATGTTTTACATAAGTTTACGAAGGCGAAATAGAAAAAGCAAGCGATAACAAATTTGTTTAAAAATGGGTGACGGCGGTTTACGTTAATTTATCTGTTGTTTATATAATTTAATGAAGTGGGATAACGGATTTACAAACAATGCCATTTTTGCATAAATTTGAAAAAACGTTTTACGCTACTTTTTAATAAATCATTTTAAATATGACCAAACTTATTACACAGATTTTCTTTGCATTTCTTCTTCTTATTTCAAACTCTGTTTTTGCACAATCAGATAGCATTGTATTAAAAGACATTACATGGGACAAAACCTCGCCGGCAGGTTTAACAGAATTATTTATCCCTTCAAATAATAACCTCTTAGCAGGACTAATTTATAGGGCCGATGGAAACAAAAAGCATCCTACATTGTTGCTTTTACATGGTTATCCAGGCAACGAACGCAACCTTGACATTGCCCAGGTAGTAAGAGCACACGGATGGAATGTAATTTATTTTGATTACAGAGGTTCATGGGGAAGCCAGGGAAATTTTAGTTTTAAAAACTGTGTGCAGGATGTGGTTAATGTAGTTTCTTTTTGCAATAAATATCAAGACTCGCTAAAAATTGACACTTCAAATATTGTCCTTTTTGGGCATAGTATGGGAGCATGGGTTTGCCTCAAATCATTAGAACTGTTACCACAAATAAAAAAAGGGTTTGCCTTGTCAACATGGAATATATCCGGTGAATTTAAAAACGTGACGAATAGAAATGAAATGCTTGATTTAGTCTATAATCCTAATTTTGGTAGCAAATATTTTGTTCTAAATGCTACACCTGACAAAATATTTACTCCTGTAATTGAGGAGCCTGCTTATTTTAATTTAATAAATGATGCAGCAATGTTAGCAAACAAACAAATAGTAATGGTTGATGAACATTCAAAAAATAAACAAATTGCTGAAGAAATTCAAAAATTTAATCAAGCGTTTTTTGAATACCATGTTTGGAAGACAGACCATTCATTCACAAATAAAAGAGTTTCTTTAATGAATAAAGTAATTGCATTTCTTGATAAGTAAAGCAGTGTATAAATCTTTTCAATTTGCATCTGTGAGTATATAACTTAAACAACGGGTTAAAACGTAAAGAATAGTTTGGGAAAAATGAACCGAGGGAATTGAATATATTTACTGCCAAACGAAAAGTAACAATGCCCGAAACTGATAAATGCCCTCTCTGTAACCGTCTATTGGCAGAGCCTATTGTGCGCCATCATTTAATACCGCCGAGTAAGGGCGGCAGAGATTCACCCACAATCCCGATGCATAAAATTTGCCAGGCCAAAGTACATGCAGTTTTTACGGAGACGGAACTGAAAACTTATTACCATACAGTAGATCGGCTGAAAGAGCATGATGACATTGTAAAATTTATTAAATGGGTAAGTAAAAAGGAACTTGAATTTTTTGATACAACTATTAAAAAGAAATAGTCGGCGTTTTTAGTTTGTGCTGAATTATAATCAAATATAAAATTTACCATTACCCAACGATAGTTTATTGGAAGGCTATATAAATGAACTAGCATTATTACCACAAGCATCCGTTTGTGCCATTTACTTCGCTTTCATGCTTTCGAGCGCCTTCCAAATTCGGTTCGCATCGCCTGTAGGTATATATGAAGTTAAAATGTTCCGCCTATAAACTCAGAACACTATTTCGACATGCAGAACAGTTATTTTATGGGGCAGCTTATCCTTCCGGTAAGGTATTAATATGCACTAAGCCGATCATGATCGCTCCCCAAATTCGAAAAAAATACTTTCAGCACTTTAGTCATCCGTTTATGAATACACAGAAACCGTAACAATTGGCTCGCCACTTGTATACTTGAAGAAAGGTTTACTTTTACAATAAATTTAAAAAGAAGATTTATATGAATACTGAAAAAGCTATTCTTGCCGGCGGATGTTTTTGGGGTGTTGAAGAACTTGTGAGAAATCAGCCCGGCGTGATTTCTACAAAGGTTGGCTATACCGGTGGTGATATAAAAAATGCTACCTACAGAAACCACGGTACCCATGCAGAAGGTATTGAAATTGTATTTGAACCAGACAATTTGTCTTACCGCAAACTACTGGAATATTTTTTTCAGATACATGATCCTACAACTAAAAACAGGCAGGGCAATGATACAGGCATGTCTTATCGCTCTGCAATTTTTTATCTTGATGAAACACAGCATCATACTGCAACGGAACTCATTAGTGAACTGAATGCTTCGGGTAAATTACCCGGTAAAATTGTAACCGAGGTAATTCCCGCCGCTGATTTTTGGAGCGCAGAAGAAGAACATCAAAATTATCTGCAAAAACATCCTTACGGCTACACTTGCCATTTTGAAAGACCTGAATGGAAATTATAAAAATGGAAAATTTCTCCATGTTCAGGTTTCCAAGCTTACATAGTTAGCTTTATTTAGGGTAGAAATGCAGTTTTAATCTCTTGTAATAAACCTTAGCTTTTGTGTGTAAAAACTCTCTTTGCAGCAACGTCTTCTGCAGGGGAGTTTGCTTTACCAGTTACAGCTTGTTTTCATAGCAACGAAAATATTCTTTGGCATGGTTAAAAAATAATTGTCGTAATTCCTGAAACATCAGGCTAATGAAAAAGACCAATGTGGCGGAGATTAACCAGGTAATATTAAATGACAGAGATTTGATAACAGGCAATTAGCAAATAAAGGGTGCGTTTATTATAGTATATATTGGCTGCAAGCATTACCCAATACTCAACCATAGACGCAGATATGCAGCTAGGCAAATGTGCGGATGGTATCTGTGTGGCAACGAATGATAAACTACAACTTATTTATTTAGTCATAGGTATTTCCCTTTTTAAAATTTTAAGTTGAATTTTAAGCTTCGTTTCCTTGTTTTCAATTACCTTAAGAATCCTTAAAACAAAATTGATTGCTTCATTTCAGCAAATATTTCGTGGAGAAAAAAGCGGGCATGTTAGGTCGACTAAAAAGAAATTTATTCAGCATTATACCATACAATTATTTACAGTAAATAATTAAGTATAAACATTGCCACGGATACTTATTTGGAAAAAGTAAATACGGCTTGGTTTACTTTGGCAGCTTTGTAAACTTCATTAAAATTTTCTATAGATTTAAATTGTAGTTGCTTTAAAATTTTGTACTCATAAAATACATTAAAAGAAGTACTTTTAAATGGCCACGGATCTACACAAATATCTTTATTTGGTTTGTACTGTACCAAGCTCATATCTCCATCGGGGCTTTTAGAAATCTCCATTTTTCTTCCA
>JAYUZL010000135.1:0-2442 GCA_043751875.1 Ferruginibacter sp. | reverse complement strand
GGAAGAAAACGCAAAGTAATTTCATTGCCCGAACGGTACAATGCCGGGCGGGCTTTTTAATTTTTCACAGGCAATTTTATGGCTTTAAAAAGAGTAGTAATAACTGGTCTTGGTGCAATAACGGCATTGGGTAAAACTGTTGAAGATTATTGGCAGAATCTCACTGACGGTGTTAGTGGCTGTGCTATGATACAGCAGTTTGATGCTTCAAAATTTAAGACGAAATTTGCGTGCGAGGTTAAAGATTTTGACCCAACTACTTATTTAGACCGTAAGGAAGCTCGCAAAATGGACCGCTTTACTCAGTTTGCAATTGTTGCAGCTGATGAGGCAGTAAAAGATGCAGGGCTCACACCTGAAAATGCAAATGTTGATAGGGTAGGTGTAATTTTCGGGAGTGGTATTGGTGGTATTATTACTTTTCAGGAAGAAGTAATGAATTTTGGAAGTGGCGATGGCACTCCAAGGTTTAGCCCATTTTTTATACCAAAAATGATATTGGATATTGCCGCCGGACAGATATCTATGCGCCATGGTTTTCGTGGGCCAAATTTTGCCGTGGTTAGTGCCTGTGCATCATCTACTAACGCAATTATTGATGCCTTTGATAACATTCGATTAAACAAAGCCGACGTGATAGTTACTGGTGGCAGCGAAGCCGTTATTTGTGCTGCGGGTGTTGGTGGTTTTAATGCCATGAAGGCCATGAGCGAAAGAAACGATGATCCTACAACGGCTAGCCGCCCGTTTGACAAAGACCGGAATGGTTTTGTAATGGGAGAAGGTGCAGGTATTTTAATTTTAGAAAGTCTGGACCATGCACTTGCAAGAGGTGCAAAAATTTATTGCGAAATAGCAGGTGGCGGCGCTACTGCAGATGCATATCACATTACTGCACCACACCCGGAAGGACTGGGTGCGAGAAATGTAATGATTGCTGCCCTTGCAGATGCAGGAATGGTTCCTACAGATATTGATTATATTAATGTACACGGTACATCTACACCCCTTGGTGATATTGCCGAAACAAAAGCTATAATGAGTGTTTTTGGCGAACATGCATACAGCCTTAATATAAGCGCTACAAAGAGTATGACAGGGCATTGCCTTGGTGCTGCGGGTGCTTTAGAAGCATTGGCTTGTATACTTGCTGTAACAAAAGATATTATTCCTCCTACAATTAATCATTTTACTGATGATCCGGATCTTGATCCGAAACTTAATTTTACTTTCAATAAAGCACAGCATAGAACGGTGAATGCTGCACTCAGCAACACATTCGGCTTTGGTGGTCACAATGCTAGTATGATTATTAAAAAGTACAAAGCCTAAGATTTATAATTTTAAATAAGGGTTGCCACAAAAAATAGATTATCTTTTTAATTGGGTATTTTTGTTGTCCAAACAAAGCAGCAGCTATGGGCAACATCGTTGTGTCACTCGCTTGTGCTGCATACCTTTGTTGAAATTTTATCGTGCATTTTTAATAAGTTATTCTTAACCACCGTTACACAATTCAATATCCTGCAATAGGAATTTCAATTATTAATTATTCATCATTAAAAAATTATCCATTAATTTTAATTAAACTTTTTTTATCAAAAAAACATTAAAATATTTACAGGGATTATTTATTGATGAGCCTGTAACAAAAGATTTTAAAAAGCAATTGAACAATGTCACAGGTTTTAAACCAGGCAACATACAATTGTACAAAACTGCTCTAAGCCACCGGTCAATAAGAGAAGGTGCAGATGAAAACAATGAACGGCTGGAGTTTTTAGGTGATGCCGTCCTAAGTTCAATTATTGCCCATTATCTTTTTAGAAAATACCCGTACAAAGACGAAGGCTTTTTAACCGAAATGCGCAGCAAAATGGTTAACAGACAAAAACTAAACGAGATTGCAGTAAAGATGGGGCTGAAAAAAGTTACCATCTACAACAAACTTGACAACGCTTTAAAATCTTCTCAGATATTTGGCAATACGTTGGAAGCACTTATTGGTGCTATTTTTTTGGACAAAGGATATAAGAAAACCCAGCTTTGGGTGGAGCAATATATAATTCACAACCACATGTTTACAGACGACCTTGAAGCCATTGAAATAAACATAAAAAATAAACTCTATGGTTGGGCCAACAAAAACGGAAAATCACTGGAGTTTACAATTGTTACAGAATCATTTGAAAGTGGCAGAAGATTATTTACTATTGGTGCTACAATTGATGGTGAAGTAATAGCAGAAGCAAAAGGATTTAATAAAAAAGATGCAAGCCAGTTAGCTGCATTTAAAGCAGTAGAAACTTTGGGCTTGTAAGATGATCAACGATAAACCTGTTTTATGAAATTTGGAATATTAGGAAGTGGCAGCTGGGGTACAGCAATAGCAAAAATATTAACTGATAACAACAATACAATCTGGTGGTGGAACAGGAGTGA
>JAYUZL010000134.1:0-10756 GCA_043751875.1 Ferruginibacter sp. | reverse complement strand
AAAATTGACAGAAACCATCATCAATTTAGAAAATGTAAACCCTATCGAATTTTTCGGAGTTAACAACGGCAAGCTCGACATTCTGAAAAAGAAATTTCCACTTTTAAAAATCTTAAGCAGGGGCACACAAATAAAATTAAGCGGTGCTTCAGAACAAATTGACGAAGCAAAGGAAAAAATAGATCTGCTTATAAAATACCTGGAACGAAGTGGCCATATGAGTGAAAATTATTTTTCGCAAATACTCGGTGGCGATGATGAAAAAAGTGTAGACAACTTTATTGACCGCAACCCTAACGATGTGTTGGTTTTTGGACCAAACGGAAAAACGATCAGAGCAAGAACTGCCAACCAAAAATTAATGGTGCAGGCATGCGATAAAAATGATATTGTTTTTGCCATCGGTCCCGCAGGAACCGGTAAAACTTACACCGCAGTTGCACTTGCAGTAAGAGCATTAAAAAATAAACTGGTTAAAAAAATTATACTTACCCGCCCGGCTGTTGAAGCAGGCGAAAGTTTAGGATTTTTACCGGGTGATTTAAAAGAAAAGATTGATCCGTATTTACGTCCCTTGTACGATGCACTCGATGATATGATACCGGCAGATAAACTTGCCTATTATATGACCACACGTATAATTGAAATTGCGCCGCTTGCATACATGCGTGGCCGAACGCTCGATAATGCATTCATTATTTTAGATGAAGCGCAAAATACAAATGACTTACAGATAAAAATGTTCTTAACAAGAATTGGCCCCAATGCCAAAGCAATTATTACCGGAGATCCTACACAGGTAGATCTGCCAAAAAATATGCAGAGTGGCTTGTGGCGTGCTTCTCGTTTGCTTAAAAATATTGACGGTATTTCTCACATTGAACTCGATGAGGAAGATGTGGTAAGACACAAACTTGTAAAAGCTATTATAAAAGCTTACAACAAAGATGATAAGACAACAATGGAAGAAAAGGAAGCGGCACAAAAAAACAGAACCAGAACTGATCGTTAAAATTGATGCAGTTAATAGAAAATAAATTAAAAATAAGGTGGTTTTGCGGCTTCCTTATTTTTTTTGCGCTAAGGTGTAAACATAACGCAGTACCAAAAGTATTTACAGCTAATTCACTTCAACAAAACAAAAAATTACAAGCCAATCGCATACAAATTGATCTTGTAAAAAAATTAGTGGTATTGCAAGTATAGAAAATGACAGCCTTTTTGTTTATCATGCGTTAGGTGGCGAATGGAATCCTGATGAAAAAATTAAGAGAGAACTGTTTGAAAATTTTGCTAACCCTACTGATAATAACATGCTCGGTGTTTATAGGTTTAAAATTAAAGAACCTGTAAAGGGTAAAATTGTAAAAACGGCAAATTTATTTTTTCATAACGAGGTAAGATTTGATATGGATTTTGATTTAAAGACAGATGATAAAATGTATTGCGCTGAGTTTATTTACAAAGTATTTTTACAGGCCACCGACAGTACTATAAAATTTAAACACAGTTTTATAGAAAAGTTTGATTTTATTGGAGTTGATGATATTACGAACGATCCATCTTCAAAAAAAGTAGCTGTATTAAATTACAAATTATAGCAATATTTTTGGAGATTAAACAACAAACATGAAAAAAATATTATTCGCAATTTCAATTATCTGCCTTATAGGTTTCGTAAGTTGTAAATCAGGCAGTGGAGGTAATCCCAACGAAGTGCTTTCGCAATTTTTTGATGCCATGGCAAAACAGGATACTGTAAAAATTAAAGCACTCTCTACAAAAGAAAGTGAACAAATGCTGAGTATGATGAAAATGGGCATGTCAATGACAGACGCTAAAAAAGACTTAGAAAAATACGATAAAACAAAAGTTGAATTTGGAACCGCTGTTATAAATGGTGACAATGCTAAAGTAGCTGTAAAAGATAAAGCCAGCGGCGAAACAATTAATTTTTCTATGAAAAAAGAAGCCGGACAGTGGAAAGTAGTTTTTGATAAAAGCAGTATTATGGAAATGGGCATGGATAAAATGAAAAAAGGTAAAATTAACTTGAGTGATAGTTTACAAAAAGGAATGGACGAAATGAAAAACATAAATATGGATTCATTAATGAAGGAAGTAAAAAAAGCGATGGATACAAAAAAGATAAATATAAATAAATAAAACATTTTAAAATTAGACGGGCCGGCTCAAATTATGAGGCAGTCAGTTTTATTTAAGGCTTACCGATTAAAATGAGTTCATATTTTGCTAAAATAATGCTTTTTATAGGATTGAAATTAATGCTGACAAGTCCTACAAATGAATTGCATTTGCTTTTTACTTATGCCTTAACTGTCATTTTTTGCGCATCACTTTTTCAATGTTATGTTGTATCTTATCGTTAAACACTTAAGAAAATGACGACCTTAAAAATAGCTTTAGATTGGACACCAAACATCAATCACATTGGCATTTTGGTTGCCATAAAAATGGGACTATATAAAGAAAATGGTATTGACGTAGAAATTTTAAATCCACTGGCAGATAATTATGATATTACTCCCGGTAAAAAATTAGAATTAGGCATAGCAGACTTTGCCATCGCTCCTTTTGAAACAGTAATTAGTCTGAACAACAAAGAAAATAAAGTTGATGCTATTGCTGTTTTTGCCATTTTGCAGGAAGATATCAGTAGTATCGTTTCACTTAAATCAGCTAATCTCGATAGCCCTAAATTATTGGATGGAAAAACATATGCTTCTTACAAAGCACGCTATGAAGATAAAATTGTCAGAGAGTTAGTGATAAATGATGGCGGATCTGGAACTTTTAAAATTGTTTATCCTGACAAACTGGGAATATGGAACAACCTGCTGGATGGAAAGGCTGATGCCACCTGGATATTTGATAATTGGGAAGGTGTGGAGGCAGAAAGTAAAAATATTAAATTGAATAAATGGTCACTTAAAGATTATGCCATTCCCTATGGATATTCTCCGGTCATAATTGTGACCAAAACCAAATTGACAGCTGCTCATGTAGCATACCACAATTTTATTAAAGCTACCCGAAAAGGTTATCTGTTTGCTTCTGCAAATAAAAGCGAGGCTATCGAAATTTTGCGAGGCTATTTAACTGACTACGATAAAAATAACATTGATCTTGAAAAGGCATTTGAAGCAACTAAGCCTTTTTTTGGGGCGAACGTAATTGCGGTTTTATGAATACCGAAAGAGTAAGCTTATTTTTAAACTGGATAATTGAAAACAAATTAGAAGATAAAATAATTAAAGAACAGTATTTATTTACAAATGAGTTATTGGATTAAAATGGCTATCGACTTTTGTGGCTGAAGGCTTTTTTACTAGTTTGAGCACTCAATAATTTACGGCCTTTTATTTTAAGGATGTTCATTCTTGCAATATTCTACTGCCATAAGAATCAACTTTTCGGTTACTATTAATTATGAATAAAGTAGCAAAAAGTTTACTTTGTATTTTTAATAGAAAACATGCATAACGTACATGAAATCGGGGTACAACATTCCTATTAGAAAGATGTTTCTCACAAATAAAAATCCGCTTTAATACTCCATATATACTTCTATAAACTAATTGTTATTAGCTTGTTTTGTAGCAGATTATAAATTAGGAAAATTGATATTTTTAATATACTATTGTGTAAGCTGCAAAATGTAGAATGTGTAACAAATAATTGACAGGTTCACACTTCGAATCGAAAACTGAATAGCCAAAATGTATCACTAAAAAATGAAAAAAATACCACTCTTTTTAGTTTCCCCGATGCTGCTGTCAGTCTTAATTTTTAGTTGTGCTCAAAAAAAGGATGACCGAAAAAAAACTACTCCGGATGAACTCTCAATAATAAACAAAGATTTTGTAAAAGCGTTAAACGTAAAAGGTGGCGTAGCAGCAGCTAATTGTTATACAGAAGATACAATGATCCTTACTCCAAACGAAGCCCCGGTAAAAAGTAGAGCAAATATTCAAAAATATTGGGAAGCTGCAATTGCAGCAGGAGCCTTTGATGCATAAGTTGCAACTATAACGAAAGTTAGCAACGGCGACTTAGGCTACGAAGTTGGCAGGCTACAAATAAAAATAAAAATGCCAGATGGAAAAATTGAATTCGAGAGGGGAAGATATACAGAACTATTAAGGCGTTGCAGATGGAAAATGGCTTTTAACGCTTTGTATATGGAATATGGAAACCCTTGCGTTAAAATAATTCCGTAAAAAAAAATTAATAATGACAGATTGAAAATTATTGAAGCCAGCGAGGACAGTACCAACCAATTTTGTATATACAAAAGCGCTTTAATTAATGTGAAACCAATTTGTCAAAATCTAGTGGAAGATTTCTTGTAGTTATGTAGGATTGAATTTGAGTTTATTTTTTAAACCGTTGCAGAAATTTAGAAGAGGTTTGAGAAAACAAAACTTAACACCGTCTCATTAAATATGGTAACTGAAAACATAAACATTGAAGCTAATAAATCATCCAAATAATAAACAGCATGAACAAGAAACGCATATTAATCATCGCAGTAACTCTCCTTCTAACAATAGCAAATTTTACAAGACTAAAAGGCAACGAAAATATTAGACCAATTCAGTTCATTTTAGTATTTGTTATTGGTGCATTATCGGATTTATCAATAACCGAGTTTGCTATTTTGTTCAGAATAAAAAAACAATAACTTCTTCAGTTCCGCAGCTACTAAATTTTCCGAATATTCAGCCAATCATCATTTTTAAATCTTACACCATGAAGCATCTACATTCCTTTTTTGCAGGATTAATTTTACTGACCATTTCATCATTGTCAGTCATTGCACAAAATACAACGGACACCCGTATGCTGTGGCAACCTGCCATCAGCAAAAATCATATTGCTTTTATTTATGCAGAAGATCTGTGGGTGGCCAACAAAGATGGTTCGTATCCACAAAGAATTACAGTAAGTGAAGGAGTTGAATCAAACCCCGTATTCTCACCTGATGGAAACATGATAGCTTTCACCGGACAGTACGACGGCAATACAGATGTATTTGTAGTGCCGGTTTCAGGCGGTGTACCTAAGAGACTCACCTGGCACCCGGGAGCAGATCTCGTTCGGGATTTTTCTCCTGATGGTAAAAAAGTATTATTCGCTTCGCAGCGCAATAGCTTTACCAATAGGTATTATCAACTCTTCACTGTTGATGTTTTAACCGGTGCCGAAGAGCAGCTGCCTATTCCAAATGCTTTTTGGGCTTCTTACAGCCCCGACGGAAACAGCATTGCTTATACCACAATTGCAGACAGGTTTGAGCAGTGGAAAAATTATAGAGGTGGCACCACGTCACGCATATGGCTTTACAATACCAAGGACCATAACGTAACTGAAATACCAAAACCAAAAGGCGGTAGCAATGATTCAAAGCCCATTTGGAAAGGCAACAAAGTTTATTTTCGCAGCGACCGCAATGGAGAATTTAATTTATACAGTTACGATCCAGCAAATAAATCAGTAAACCAACTTACCAAGTTTAACGACTTTCCAATTTCCAGTTTAGAAGGAACAGCAGATCAAATCATTTTTTCGAAGGGAGGATATTTACAGGTCTTTAATACAGCAAATGAAAATACTTCAAAACTAAAAATTGGTATTGCTGCAGATCTGCTGGACCAGCGGACAAGATTTGTAAAAGGCGATGAGTACATCCGCACCGGTGATATTTCTCCGTCAGGCTCAAGAGTAGTGGTAGATTTCCGCGGAGATATCATTACGCTTCCTGCACAAAAAGGCGATGCGTTCAATCTTACAAACTCACCGGGAGCTCACGACAAAGAACCTGCCTGGTCACCCAATGGCAAGTCCATCGCGTATTTCAGCGATGCCTCAGGCGAATA
Source organism: Ferruginibacter sp. (assembly GCA_043751875.1). Classification (GTDB taxonomy): domain Bacteria; phylum Bacteroidota; class Bacteroidia; order Chitinophagales; family Chitinophagaceae; genus Ferruginibacter. Next base: position 4,856 of record JAYUZL010000134.1, on the reverse strand, counting down.
TGAACTCTACATAAAAAATCAGGATGGCACGGGGGAACCTAAAATGATCAACCTCAACGGTTCTGGTTTCTATGCAAATATTCATTGGTCGCCGGATAGTAAAAAAGTTGCCTTTGTTGACAATGGTCGTCGTTTGTATGTTACTGAAATCACCTCAGGCAAAACCACTAAGATTGCTGAAGATGTTGTTTTTTCGCCCGGTGTTTTTAGAGAACTGTTTGGTAGTTGGTCTTCTGATGCAAACAATGTTGCGTACACAACCATCACCGAAACCAATTTCAAAAGAGTATGGATATATTCTTTGTCAGAAAATAAATCATACCCTGTTACCGATGCTTTATCAAACGTCACAGAACCGGTCTTCGATCCATCAGGAAAATATTTATACCTGCTCGCAAGTACCGATGCAGGTCCCGTTATTAATTGGTTCGATCAGTCAAACAACGATATGGAATCTACCAATTCCATTTACCTCATCACGTTGCAAAAGCAAACTCAGTCACCTTTTGCAAAAGAAAATGAGGTAGAAGAAATAAAAGACAGCACAGCCCCTAAACCGGCAGCTAAAGCCGATTCAATCCGAACTAAATTAAAAATAGATTGGGATGGCATTCAGAATAGAATTGTTACTATGCCAATTGCAAAAGGCAGCTACAAATCATTGCAGGTTGCTAAGGAAGGTGAACTTTTTTACCTTGCCAATGCCCCGCACAATGCTACGCCGACTATGCTTAATAGTTATAATTTAAAGAAAAGAAAAGAAGAGCCAATAATGCCCGCTGATAGTTATACCATAGCAGCCAAAGGAGAGAAAATGTTATTCTATAATAAAGGCAAATGGGGTGTTGTAACAACAGGGCAAAAACCAACGCCAGAATCAATGCTGAATACGGCATTATTGCAGGTAAAAATTTCACCGAAAGAGGAATGGAAAAATATTTTTAACGAGGCATGGCGGGTAAACCGGGATTTCTTTTATGATGCAAAAATGCATGGGGTTGACTGGTTAGCCATGAAGAAAAAGTATGAGGCATTGTTGCCCGATGTTGCAAGTACCAATGATTTATACCGTGTAATGCAATGGATGTTTAGTGAGTTATCCGTAGGGCACCACAGGTTTGATGCCGCAGGCGATAGACGCACCAAACTTGATATAATTCCGGGTGGCTTATTGGGGGCAGATTACGATGTAAGCAGTAACCGTTATCGCATTAAAAAGATCTATGGTGGTTTAAACTGGTCGCCTGATCTGCGCTCGCCACTTACCGAACCCGGAGTAAATGTACAGGTGGGCGATTACCTTTTAGAAGTAAATGGTGCTGACGTAACAGCAGATAAAAATCTCTACAGTTATTTTGAAAATACTGCAGAAAAAATAACCACACTTACTGTTGCAGCTTCTGCCGCAGGCGCCGACAAACGTATCATAAAAGTAGTGCCAGTTGCCAGCGAAGCAGGTTTGCGCAACCGTGATTGGGTAGAAGGAAACATGAGGAGAGTAAGTGATGCCACCAATGGACAGGTAGCTTATGTTTATGTACCAAATACTGCCGCAGAAGGGCACGAATATTTTAAAAGATATTTCTTTCCGCAGGCCAACAAAGCAGGGATAATAGTTGATGAAAGATTCAACGGTGGCGGGCAGTTGGCAGACTATTATATTGACTTGCTAAAACGTCCCGTCCAATCATATTGGCGATACCGTTATGGTGTTGATCAAAAAGCTCCAAGTGCTTCTATTCAGGGACCAAAAGTTATGTTGATAGATGAAACCGCAGGGTCCGGCGGAGACTATCTTCCTTTTCTTTTTCGGCAGGCAAAGCTGGGAACACTAGTTGGTAAAACGACATGGGGTGGGCTTGTAGGCGTGCTTGGCTTTCCTGAGTTTATTGATGGCGGTGTTGTTACTGCTCCTAATTTGGCATTTTTTGATGACAAGGGTTTTGGTATAGAAAACGTAGGTACACCGCCAGATGTAGAAGTGGAACAATGGCCAGCCGAAGTAATGAAAGGAAGAGACCCACAATTAGAAAAAGCAATTGAAATTGTAATGCAGGAGCTAAAAAACAATCCTGCTAAAAAGGCTCCATCGCCAACGGCGCCAAATAAAGCACTTAGATAAAGCACTTAGATAAAGCTTTAGTAAAACAGTTCAGCAAAATTAAAAAAAGAGTTGAAAAAAATCTTTCAGCCATTCTTAGCAACGAAGCTTTAGGACAGGGAACGAGGTTGAGTAGAGTTTGAGTTGGATAGTATCAAACCCTATTTTGGAAAGTCAAAAGTAAAGACGAAAGAGCGCTATGGTTCAACCTTTAAAATTTCATTGCCGGTAAATACTTAATTCTTAAAAGAAAAATAAATTAAACCAATTATTAAAACTAAAAAACACAAACATGAAAAATGTAGAAATCGTAAAAGCAATGTATGACGCAGCAGGCAAGGGAGACTTCCCTGCTTTTTTGGGTGCAATGGATGCAGGTATTGTATGGAATGAAGCGGAGAACTTTCCCTATGCCGACCATAATCCTTATATAGGGCCACAGGCAGTAGCAGAAGGAGTATTTGGCCGCATTGCTGCCGACTGGAAATATTGGACACTATCCGATCATGAATTTCATGATACAAAAGATGACATGATCATTGTAACCGGCAGATACAACGCAAAGAACAATGCAACAGGAAAAATTATCAAAGCACAGTTTACACATATGTGGAGGTTGAAAAATGAAAAGGCCACAACCTTTCAGCAATATTCTGATACTTATCAAGTAAATAAAGCGATGGTTAATTAAAAAAGGAAAGCATGAAAGCAAAATCAATAAAAGGAAAAACAACAGTAGAAATAGCGTCTGCATTGTCTGAAAGCATGACCGACGGTTTTAAACCCACACTGGCTATTGTATTTCTTTCCACCAAACAAGATCATCGTGCCATTTGCAGTTTACTAGACGACGCAGGCATTGCCATTTTTGGGGCCACCACTAATGGAGAATTCATTGATGAGGAAACCAGCATGGGTGCTATCGTCATTATGTTGATTGATATCAACAAAGATTATTTTAGATTATTCTTCGACGAATTTCCCGAAAAGAATTACCGCGAAAAATCTGCTGCATTGGCAATAAAAGCAAAGGAACATTTTCCCAATCCTGCTTTTTTGATTGCCTGCAGTAATACCGAAACAGATGCCGAAGCTCTGTTGCTGGGCTTTGAAGATATTATTGGTAAAGAGGTAAATATATATGGTGGAGGGGCCGGAGATGATTACACTTTTTCAGAACAATTTGTATTTACTAATACCATTGAATCGAGGCGGGGTGTAGTTGTTTTGGTACTCGATGAAGATAAAATAAAAATAATAGGCCGTGCCACCTGCGGCTGGAATGCAGTAGGCACTGTAAGAACAGTTACCAAAAGCGAAGCCAATCACGTTTACACCGTAGATAATATTCCTGTGCTTGACCTTACGGCTAAATATGGTGGTATCGAAAATGTTTCACCCGATAATAAAAATTTGATATTTGAGATTGCTTCTGCATTTCCATTACAGATACAAAGAGAAAAAGGAGACCCTGTAATGCGGCCAGGCTTGGTGATTGATTGGACAGACAGATCTTTTTATTGCAGCGGGTCTGTACCGCAGGGTTCTAAAGTACGTTTTTCTTTGCCCCCCGATTTTGATGTAACGGAAAAAGTTATAAAAGCGGTGGAAGATATGAAGGCAACTGAAATGTCCGAAGCGGATGTTGTAATAGTTTTTAGTTGCGCGGGAAGACAATTATCTCTGGGACCATTGATACAACAGGAAATGGCAGGAATAAAAAATGTGTGGAATGTACCAATGATAGGCATGTTCAGCAACGCAGAACTAGGCAGGGCAACTGGTGGCAATTTAGAAATGCATAACCTGACTACCTGTTGTGTAGCATTAAAAGAAAAATAAATGAATCAGCATCTTCAAAACATCCTAAACATTATTCAACAATCAGCACACCTTAATGAGGAAGAAAAAGCTGCCATTTCTACATCAGTGAAAGATGCAGATAAAGAATTAGAAATTACTGCATTCAAGCTCGAAAGGACCGAAAATGTAAAACGAACAACCGCTATTCTTTTAGAAGAGACGATTGAGGAACTTGAACAAAAAAGAAAAGCAGTAGAAGTACAAAACCGCAAACTGGAAATTGAAACGGCTTTGGAAAGAGTGCGCAGCATTGCTTTATCTATGAACGACCCAACTGATATGCTGGTGGTTTGTAAAACAATTTCGCAACAGTTGGAATTGCTGCATGTAAAAGAAATAAGAAATGTACAAACTGCAATTATTTATGAAGACAAGGGTGCTTATTTAAATTATGAATATTACACAAAGCATGATAAATTATTATCTACAGAAGTAGATTATAGAAATCATACCCTGCAAAAAAAATTTGCAGAGCAAATGTTAACCGGTGCAGATGAGTTATTTATTGCTTTAATAAAAAGCAAAGAAGTAAAAGAATGGTATGAATACCAAAAAACAACCAACCAGTTTGCTGATATATATTTAGAAAATGCTGAATCGCTTAATTATTACTGGTATTCATTGGGGCCGGTGGCATTGGGCATGTCCACTTATGTCGCATTGAGTGAAGAGGACATCAGTTTATTTAAACGTTTTAGAAATGTATTTGAGCTTGCCTACAGAAGGTTTTTAGATATTGAAAAAGCTTTGGCACAGGCTAGAGAAGCTCAGATTGAAACAGCATTGGAAAAAGTAAGAAGCCGTTCTTTAGCCATGTACAAAACTGATGAGTTGAAGGATGTTGTTAAAGTGGTATTTGAGAAATTGAAAGAGTTGGGGCTAAGGTTTGACG
>JAYUZL010000133.1:0-80235 GCA_043751875.1 Ferruginibacter sp. | reverse complement strand
GCACCAAAAGTATTATCTACAATTACAGGAATATTGTGTTTTTTAGCAACTGCTGCTATAGCTTCAAAGTCAGGAATATTCAACTCAGGGTTACCGATTGTTTCCAGATAAATTGCTTTGGTTTTTTCATCAATCAGTTCTTCAAAAGCTTCAGGCGAATCTCCATCTGCAAAGCGGGCTTCTATACCAAGTCTTTTAAACTGAACTTTAAACTGGTTAAAAGTTCCTCCATATAAAAAAGAGGTAGATACAAAATTATCTCCTATACCAAGAATATTATTTAATGCAATAAATTGAGCCGCCTGCCCTGAACCTGTTGCCAATGCTGCAACGCCTCCCTCTAGTGCCGCTATTCTTTTTTCAAAAACATCTGTGGTTGGGTTCATTAAACGGGTATAAATATTTCCAAATTCTTTTAACCCAAATAAATTTGCAGCATGTGCGGTATCATTAAATACATAAGAAGTGGTCTGGTAAATTGGTACTGCCCTCGATCCAGTAGTGGGGTCTATATCTTGCCCGGCATGAAGTTGTAACGTTTCAAATTTGTGATTGCTCATTGTTTTGTTTTTAAATGTTTATAATAATTTTTATTGGTCTAATAAAAAAAGCCCTGCTTTTTATGGCGGGCTTTTAAAAATGTAAAGTATATTTTAAGTTATTATATACAATGCAAAAGCCTCGATGTGTTGCTACACATACATATGCAATGCATCATAAAAATATTTAAAGAATTTGTACTCATTTCTTGTTAATTGTAAAAGTATAGTTGTAATTTCTATTAGCCAAATAATTTTTTAATGTTCCCACATTAAAAAATTAATAATTCCTCATTTCAATATTTTTATATTTGGCTAAATTAGTCTATAATTTTGATAGACTTTAAAAATTAGTAGGTTTATCATTATTACAAAAAGAAAACAGGTTGGTGTACGCGGGAGCATTAAGGGTAAATAAAAAAGGGATTCGATGTAAATCGAATCCCTTTTTTATGTTTATTGTAACATCAATTACGGGTTCGCAACATCCCACTGTACTTCAGCATCTGGCCTTGACATAGCTTCAAATACAACAAAAGTATTTCCACCAATAGTACCTTGTGGTAAAATTTGAGCAAGCCTGTTATAACGACGCATATCAAACCAACGGTGCCCTTCAAAGAATAAAGAGTAACGACGTTGCTTCAAAATTTCATCTATTAAGGCTGCGGTAGTAACTGCTCCTGTGTACATAGGTAGATTGTAAGTTGTTCTTATAGTGTTTATTGCGCTTATTGCATTAGCAACATTTGCTGCGCCACCTAATTGTACGTTAGCTTCAGCATACATAAGTACAAGTTCTTCGTTTCTTATAATAGAAGCAGGACTTGTATTGTTTTTATATAACCTAGACTCATGCGTAGAAGTAAAGGCTCCACTTTGACGGGGAGAATTTCTTGCAGCAACCTTAGCACTCGCTCCAAAAATTCTAGCATCACCATCCTCTGCATCTGCAATCACTTGGTTAAAAACTACATATGGTGCACCTGATGAATTTGGCACATGAAAAAGTCTGTTAGTAAAATCATTGGGTGATGTAGAAAATATGAAAGAAGGTCCTGTCTGCAAATTACCTGATAGATTTAGAAAGGAAGAAGATAGTGCAGCCGACATTCCCGCCCAATCCATTTGATACATAGCAATACGTGCAGCGATAGCTCTGTTGAATTTTTTAAATTCAGCAGGATTGTTAAATGTACCATAGCCGCTGTTTACCGTAAAAGGAAAAGCTGTTGCACCCGCAGCATTTAACGCCGCAAAGCCATCGTCTGCATATTTTTTACAGAGTGATAAGGCAGTTGTATAAGTACCAAACTTGCCAGGCTTCAATAAATCTCCCGGAGAAAACAAATCGGTAAAACTTTCTCTTATACCGTTTTTACCCTGCATATTAGCAAGGTTTAGTGTAACATAGGCCTGTATTGTTTTTGCAAAACCTGTCACAGCACTTTTTTCCACTGCAGATATTGAGTTTGTATTATTGGCTGCAATAATAAATTGTTCTGCTCTTCTTCTGGTTTGTGAGTAGGCAAAATAATTTGAATTAAAAATACCTGCAGGATCGTTTGCTCCTGCAGCAGTGCCACCATATTGGGCTACGTTTGTACCAAGTAACTCTGTAAAATACCTGTTATCCGTAGATGCAGAATAAATTATCTCTCTACCTACTGTACCTGTAACCCTACCAAAATCTTCGAAGGCAGAGCGTATAACAGACTGCAAACCTGTGCCCAGTTGTTTTATTTGAGCCTTATTGGCGTTGGTTAAATACAATGCAGTGGGCGGCGCATTCGGATCTAATTCGGTAGCTACCTCAAACTCCTGTTTCTTACAAGAGCTCATGGCTATTGAAGCAAACATTATGGCAGGAATAATATATTTTTTTATGTTAATCATTGTTATAAAGTTTAGAAATTTACATTGAGGTGAAAATACATTCTTCTTGCCGCAGGAAAACTCAATAAGTCCACCGGTGCGATAGTCGGTCTGTTTCCAAAGTTAGCTCCTTCAGGATCGTAACCATAGTATTTGGTAATTACAAAAACATTTTGAGCGGAAACACCAACTCTAACCTGCTCTATACCTTTCAACGAAGAAGAAGAACTGTAAACCGATTTAGGAATTGTATAATACAAAGAAACTTCTCTGAGTTTTGTAAAAGTAGCATCCTGTATAAATTGACGGGTAGTAATACCAGGCTGACCAAGCTGGCGGGAAAGTCCTAAAGGTACTCCTGTTTTATCTTTTGTACTCCAGTCAGGCGATGTACCACCTTCATCTGTAAGTTCTTGGTTTAAGCTGGAATTGTAATTCTTGTGACTGTGGTGAAATAAAAATGCAAACTCAAAGTTTTTTGCAAATAATATATTGTTACTCCAAGATGCCTGCCATTTTGGTTGTGCATCCTCATATTGTGTAGGTTTACCATTTACGTTAGGTGTACCAAACCATGCGGTTGGAGAAGAGCCAACTCTTTGGCGCTGTGTACCAAAGGCACCAAAGCCTGATGCAGCAACCGGTTTCTCAGGAATGATCATTCTGGTAATTTTAGTGCGGTTATTATACCAGTTAATATTAGTATTCCATCTAAAATTCGTTTTCTTAATGACCGTTCCACCCAATGCCAATTCAACCCCTTTATTTGTAAAATCACCTACATTAAATGCTGTAAATGAATTAACACCCGTGCCTGGAGAAAGATTAAATACATCAACAAAGTCTTTTACCTTTTTATTGTAAATGGTTCCTTCAAAAGTTATTCTGCTGTCTAAAAAACTTGCATCTAAACCATATTCAAACTCCGATGCTCTTTCAGGAGCAATTGTTGGGTTTCCGATACTCGTTGGAGTTACAAAACCTGTAGAACCACCAATAGCTGCCGTTCCTAATGAGTTAAAAACAGAACCATAACCTGCACTGTTGCCGGTTTCACCATAAGCTGCTCTAAGTTTAAAAAGGTTAATTGGTTTAATTTTCCAGAAATCAAAGTTTGCGAGGTTTAACGCAGCTGATGCTTTTGGAAAATTATAGTATTTATTTTTATCACCATTTAAGGTAGATCTGTCTCTTCTAATTGCTCCTGTTAGAATTATTCTATCGTTCCAGTTTATTTCCTGCTGGGCTACTAGACCTTCCTCATATAATCTACCATTACCTAAGAACGAAAGTTGCACCAACCCAGTTCCTGGATTATTAGTTCCTGCAGGTATTCCTTCTCCCTGAAACCATAGTACTCGGTTATTCACATCTAAACGGGTAGCACCCAAAGAAGTTGTTAGATTAAATTTATTAACTTCTGCATTGTAAACTAAAAAACCTTGTATGTTAGTGTTGCTCGATCTTGTACTGCTAAAACGGGCAGCACCAGGGTTAGCTCTTTGTTGTTGAAATTGTACATCTTCCGGCATTGCTACAACATTTTGTTGGTGCACGTAATCGATACCGCCTTGTAGGTTGAATTTCAAACTTTGCTTATCTTTTCTTAGTAAATAAATGATGGAAGTAAAAGATGAAATAATTCTGTTTACTCTTTCATTGTTTATTCCTTTATCAACTATTTCTAAAGGATTTTGCCCGGTTAATGGGTTTTCAGGGTAAATGCCATTTACAGGTTTCTGGTCTAACCAGTTTGGTAAGTAAGCAAGGTTATAACCAAGCGAAACACCATTGTTATCGTTTCCACTAAAAGACCTGTCACTGTTTGAGTTAAGATAATTGGTGGCAACACCAAGATCCCACCATGTAGCAGGTTTAAAATCTACATTTATTCTTACTGAACTTCTTGAATACCCTGTTTTCTTTTGAATACCCGTTTCAGATAAGCGACCTACGGCAGCATACATTCGTGCTTTATCTGTACCGCCAGATATTGCTAACTTAGTATTAGTATGAAAACCTGTATTTCCGTAAATAAGTTTTTCATAGTCGGTCGTTTTAGCACCTGACCCGTTTGCTTTAAACAATGCAAGCATATCATCATTACTTACAAGCCAAGAACCGTCTGCAATTTTTTGTGCGTCCCATGGTGTTTTTTGCATGCCTATTAAATTTAACGCATTCACAGTTCCTATATCCTGTGACAAGCTAATGGAAGTTCTTCCCGCTTTGCCTTTTTTGGTCGTAATAATAATAACACCAGCGTTTGCACGGGTACCATAAATAGCCGCAGCACTTGGCCCTTTCAAAATTTCTATGTTTTCAATATCTGCAGGGTTTAAATCTGCAAGTCTGTTTGGTGCCTGATCCTGTGAGCCTGATGTTTGCCCAGTTGCACCGGAAAAAGGTCCTGTACCTGCTCCCGTAGCATTTTGAGCGTTGCTGGCATACACACCATCAATAATATACAATGGCTCTGAATTTTGATTGATAGAAGAAACACCTCTCAACCGCACAGAAAACCCACCTCCCGGCGCTCCACTGTTTGCACTTATTTGCGCACCGGAAATTTTACCCTGCATGGCACCATCTAATGTTACTGGCCTGGTAGAACCTGTTAATTGTTTGGCGTTAATAGTACCAACAGCATTTGCCAGGTTAGACCTCTTAATGCTTGTTGCCAAGCCGGTAACGACAACTTCAGATAATTTTGAAAAATCTTCTTCTAGTTTTACTGATAATTCTCCATTTGCAATGGCCACTGTTTTGGTACTGTAACCCACATAAGAAACAATTACATTCTTTGCATTTGCTGCAACCCGTAGTTTAAAACTACCGTCTCTTCCTGTTACAGTACTGTTTTTGCTGATGTTTTCAAAAACGGTAGCTCCCTCTAAAGGTGCATTTCTTTCGGCAAGTGTTACAGTGCCCGAAATGTCTCTTTGGGCAAATACAATGTTTGGAATAACCCCAAACAAAAAAGTGGCTAAAATAAAGGAGCCAACCCTTGGTTTTTTTAATTTCATAAAGCTTAGTTAGGTTAGATAAGTGGTAAATCTAATAATAATTAACCATAAATTAACTATTACAGAAACCAAAGTTTTTTTAGTTTTTAGCTTGGCAATATAACTTTTGTGTAAAACCGTAAACTTTATTTGATTAATTACTAGCTTGCTAAATACGACGCAAATTGGAAAATTTTTAAAAAGAAATCCAATACTAAAAAACCTATATTTGCCTATATGATGAACGTGGACAACATGGAATACAATACTACTCGTAACCACCTTATAATGAAGGAATACGGTAGACATATTCAAAAAATGGTGGAGTATTTGCTCACACTGGATGATAAGCAGGAGAGACAAAAAAATGCTTTTGCGGTAATAGAATTGATGGGATTTTTAAATCCACACCTAAAAAACGTTGAAGATTTCCGCCATAAATTATGGGATCATCTTTTTTTGATAAGTGATTTTACATTGGATGTTGAAAGTCCTTATCCGATCCCAACAAGAGAAACATTAAAAGCAAAACCTGAGGTACTTCCTTACCCAAGACGATATCCAAAGTTTAACCATCTTGGAAAAAATATTGAGGTGGTAATAGATAAAGCATTAAAAGAAGAAAATCCTGAAAAAAAACAGGGTTTTGCAAATGCTATCGCTTATTATATGAAATTAACTTACAGCAACTGGCACAAAGAATTGGTACATGATGACAGCATTCAAAACGAATTGAGTGATATGACGGAAGGTGAACTTGCTTTTAACAGCAGGCCTTTTGTAAAACACCAGGCGCCCCGTATTGAAAGAGATGAATATCCTGCAGGCAGAAACCAATACCGTAAAAATTTTAGTGGAAGAGACAACCGACCCAATAACAATAATAACAACAATAACAATAACAGAAACAACGGTCCCGGCAATAACAACAGAAACAATCCACAAAGTGGCCAAGCAGGTGGTAACAGAGATGGAGGCGGTGGAAGCAGAGACCCACGTGCTAATAATAACAACAATAGGAATTTTAAGAAAAGGTTTTAGTTTTATAAGAATAAAATAGTGCCGGCAGGTTTAATCTGCCGGTTTTTTTATACCGCTTTTTTTAAAGTGGTATAAAAACAGATGAATGATTATTTTAAAACAATTTTTTCAATGGCCATTTTTGAAGTACGAGGAGGGAATAAAGTATATGGTGAAATAACACCACAAGGTGCAAAAAACGAAGCGCTGCAAATTTTAAGTGCGGTATTGCTTACTGCAGCGCCTGTTGAAATAAATAATGTCCCAAATATTATTGATGTAAATCTTTTAATAGAATTATTAAAAGAAATGAATGTGAAGGTTGAGCAAACTGGCACAAACAATTATCGTTTTCAGGCCGATGATGTAAATGTAGAATATTTACAAAGTGAAGCTTACTTTAAAAAAAGCGGACGACTCAGAGGTTCTGTAATGCTGGCAGGGCCATTGCTTGCAAGGTTTAAAAAAGCATATTTGCCAAAACCCGGTGGCGATAAAATTGGAAGACGAAGACTGGATACACATATTATTGGTTTTGAGAGACTCGGTGCAACATTTTCTTACAACAGCGATACAGGTTTTTTTGCTCTGCGGGCAGATGAGTTAATTGGTTGCTATATGCTGCTTGATGAGCCGAGTGTAACCGGTACAGCCAACATTTTAATGGCTGCAGTTTTGGCAAAAGGAACCACTACAATTTACAATGCAGCCTGCGAGCCTTACATACAACAGCTTTGCAAAATGTTAGTTCGCATGGGCGCAAAAATTGAAGGCATAGGTAGCAACATGCTTGTAATAAAGGGTGTTGAAACACTGGATGGAACAACCCATACTTTGCTGCCCGATATGATTGAGGTGGGTAGTTTTATTGGTCTTGCTGCCATGACACAGGGTGCTGTTACCATTAAAAATGCTGCAGTTTCTGAACTTGGAATTATTCCTGAAAAATTCAGGCAACTCGGTATTCAATTAGATATTATTGGTGATGATATTCACGTACCATCTCAGGATAAATATGAAATAAACAAATTTTTGGATGGGGGAATTATGACCATTTACGACAACCCGTGGCCGGGTTTTACGCCAGATTTATTGAGCATCGTTTTGGTAACAGCTATACAGGCACATGGCAGTGTACTCATTCACCAAAAAATGTTTGAGAGCCGTTTGTTTTTTACAGATAAACTGATAGAAATGGGTGCGCAGATTATTCTTTGCGATCCGCATCGAGCAGTAGTTATAGGTTTGGAAAGAGAAAAACAATTGCGTGGAATTACCATGAGTAGCCCTGATATTAGAGCAGGTGTTGCTTTGCTGATTGCAGCACTAAGCGCTACCGGAAAAAGTACAATACAGAATATAGAACAAATAGACAGAGGTTACGAAAACATTGACGGAAGGTTAAGAGCGCTGGGTGCGGATATAAAACGAATGTGATAATGTGATGATTTGCTAATTTGCTAATGGAAATGCAGTTTAAATAGTAATCAACTTCTTTTCCATATTTACATTTTAAATCCTGTGTCTTTAGTTTTGAATCTTGTGTCTTTAACCTTGTATCTTTCTCTCAATACTTGATACAAATTACTTAATACCAATAAATGAATAAAATCCTAATCATAACAGCGCCATCGGGAGCAGGAAAAACTTCCATTACAAAATATTTGATGGAGAAATTTCCTGTGCTTACATTTTCTGTTTCTGCAGCAACAAGGCAGCCAAGGGGAACTGAAAAAGACGGTGTAGATTATTATTTTATTAGTAGAGACGATTTTAAATACAAAATACAAAACAACGAATTTGCTGAATGGGAAATGGTGTACGAAGGAAAATTTTACGGTACGTTAAAAGCTGAACTTCAGCGTATTTGGGAAGAAGGAAAAATACCTGTGCTTGATATTGATGTGAAAGGTGCTCTACATGTACAACAACAATTTAATGAAGGCACATTGAGTTTATTTATAGAACCGCCCTCCGTAAATGAATTAAAAATGCGTTTGGAGGGAAGAGGTACAGAATCTGAAGAATCGCTTGCAGCAAGAGTAAACAAAGCATCTTACGAACTATCTTTTAAAGAACATTTCGATAAAACAGTTTTAAATGCAGATTTAAAAACCGCATGTAGCGATGCTGAAAAAATTGTGAGTGATTTTTTAAACAGATAATTTTCAATTACCTAATTTTATGTTATGGAAATATCTGTTTCAGCATTAATTGCGATATTTGTTTCGCTCCTGTTCATTGGTTTTTTTGCAGGTATTGAAATAGCATTTGTATCTGCCAATAAATTATCGTTGGAACTAAATAAAAAGCAAGGCAGTTACGCAGGAAAAATATGGGGAAACTATGCTGAACATCCTGCAAAATTTATAGGTACAATATTGGTGCTCGTTAATATTTTACTTGTTATTTATGGCTTACTCATCGGGGAATTACTGTATCCATTGTGGCATAGTTTAGAAGTGCGTTTAACGCCATCGTTTACAAATTATTTTTATCTGATAAAACTGTTTTTCGAAACAGTTGTTTCAACTGTTATTATTCTTTTTGTAGAGGTTTTATGCAAGGCCTTGTTTAGGGCACGCAACAACAGCATTTTAACAAACGGGTTCATTACTTATATTGTACAGTTCGTTTACTCCATGTTTTCTTCTGTTGCTTCGGTATTCGTAAATATTGCTGAATGGATATTAAAATATATTTTCAATGTAAAAATAAACGACAGAAAAGAAGTATTCAGCAAGGTTGATCTGGAGCATTATTTACAGCAAAACAAAATGCACAATGAAGAAGAATCATCTGATATAAATAAAGAACTTTTTGAAAATGCATTGTCTATAGGCGATGTAAAAATACGAGAGTGCCTGGTGCCACGTAAAGAAATTGTCGGGGTAAGTAACAAAACTTCAGTGGCAGAAATTAAAAATATTTTTATAGAATCAAGATTAAGTAAACTTATTATTTATGATAAAAATATTGATAACATTACCGGCTATGTACACCAGTTAGATCTGTTTAAAAGCCCGGCAACCCTGCAGGAAATAATGTTGCCAATACCAACGGTGCCCGAAACAATGAGTGCAACAGATTTAATGGCAAAATTCAGTAAGGAAAGAAAATCTGTTGCATGGGTAATTGATGAGTTTGGCGGTACTGCCGGTATTGTAACTATGGAAGATTTGCTGGAAGAAATTTTTGGTGAGATAAAAGATGAGTACGATGATGTGGAAGAATTCGTTGATAAACAACTAACCGATAGCGAATACTTATTCAGCGGCAGAATGGAGCTCGATTTTATTGCTGAAAAATATGGGTTGGAGTTTCCTGATGATGAAACGGCTGAAACACTTTCGGGTTTTATAGTGCAACACAATGCCGATATACCCAAAGCAAACGACCAGATTATTATCGGTAATTACGAATTTAATATTCAAAGCATGAGTGATACCCGAATCGAAACTGTAAAACTCAAAGTGCTAAAGTAATACCAATTTATACACTGGGTTTGAAATAAACTGTATTGCTTATTAATCAGCTTTTACCTTTACAAAATGGTTGTAGGTGCTCATATTTGGGGAGAAGATGTTGAACAAAGTTTGCTATTGTTTGCGTTAAAAAAAACTGCTTCTTTGCAGCCCGGTACTAAATTTATCTTCTTTACAAATTCCCCTTTAGATCATCTTCCGCAAAATTGTGTGCACGTGAACATTAATCCCCGGCCAACAAACAAAATACTTTTAAATTATTGGTATAATTATAAGTTACCAAAACTGCTTTTAAGATATAATATCAATTCATTCATCAGTAATGCAGGAATACTGGCTTCCGGTATTTCAACGAACCAATTTCTGCTGATAGAGCGTAAAGATTTGTTTGAAGAACGAAACAGCTTTTTTAAAAAAAGGTTGGGCGACGGAGTAGCGCTTGCTCGAACAGTTTTTGTAACTGATAATGTTATAGGCGAAATTATCAGGAAACAATTTCCTGCTCACACAAATAAAATACAACTGCTAAATTTTAGTTTAAATGAAAATAGTTCCCTCTTTACGTTAAAGGATATTGAAGGGGTAAGAGAGAAATATACTGAAGGTTTTGATTACTATTTATTTCGTGTAGATGAAACTTCAAAAGCTCATATTCTTACGCTGTTAAAATCATTTTCTCAACTAAAAAAATGGCAAAAAACAGCATTAAAAATGATATTGCTTTTTGAAAATGAGATAGATGAAAAACTGTTGCCTGATTTTAAAAATTACAAGTATAAAGATCAAGTTGTGCTCTTAAAAGAAACCCGTGAAAACTCAATGTTGTTGACAGCTGCTGCTTTCTCTTATATTTATTTTAGTGACTACAAAAGCAGAGAATGTGTGTATAAAGCCTTTCAATATTATGTGCCGGTAATAGCGGCTGATACCATAACTAATAATTTATTGTTTAAGTTGGCAGTATGTTACACAGCAATTGCTGTAGATGGTTTGGCACTACAACTTCAATTGATTTATAAAGACGAAGTATATAGAAAACAGCTTCTTCAAAAATCAACTATATACTTAACAAACTTTGACAGCATAATAGCTTCACAAAACTTTGCTGAAGTAGTTTCAAATTAATAAACGGTCATATCTTTAAAATAAAATACGATCAATGAATTTTTCAAAACCTGTTAATATAGCAGAAATTGCAATCCTGATAAATGCAACAATTGTTGGCGATAACCATGGTGCTGCAAAAGGTATTAATGAATTAAACAGGGTTGGGGTAGGCGATCTGGCTTTTGTAGATCATCCAAAATATTACGATAAAAGTATTAACAGCAATGCTACTTTCATCATCATCAACAAGGAAGTAAAAGTGCCTGCGGGCAAAGCGTTGCTCATTACAGAAAATCCTTTTGAAGCTTATTGTAAAATTATTGCGCATTATCGGCCATTTACAAAAGCATTAAACACCATCAACTCAAATGATATTGGTGAAGGCACTTATATTTTTCCAAGCGTATTTATTGGCAACAATGTAACCATTGGCAGCAATTGTATTATTCACCCACACGTTACTATTATGGACCATTGCACCATTGGTAATAATGTTGTAATACAGGCAGGTACTGTAATTGGGAGTGATGCATTTTATTACAACACAAAAAAGGAAAGAGAAATATGGTATAAAAAAATGCCAAGTTGCGGTACAGTTATTATTGAAGACGATGTAGAAATTGGTGCTAACTGTACAATTGACAGAGGCGTAACACATGATACTCGGCTTGGAAAAGGTACCCGTTTTGATAATCTCATTCATGTAGGACATGATACTGTTTTTGGGAAAAATTGCCTGGTGGCTGCTAATGTTGTTGTAGCAGGATGCGTAACTGTTGAAGATGGTGTAACGATTTGGGGTGGGTGTATTATAAACAAAACACTTACCATTGGTGCAAATGCTGTGTTGCTTGGTCGCACTGGTGTTGGCGGCAATTTGGAAGGAAACAAAACTTACTGGGGTGCGCCCGCAAAGGAAGCAAGTGCTGTAAAAAGAGAAATGATCTGGGTAAAAAGAATACCCCAACTGTGGGATAAAGTAATGAAGAAATCTTAAGTAGTAAAATTTTGATTTTAAATCGTTAACACAAAAATTAATCTTTTATTTCAGATATTGTGTCGTTTATCTTCAATCAGCCTTATAATCATACGGTAATTGCTCTGCTACTTTTTCCCATGCCCAATAACCACTGATTGCCAGATTATTCTGATCATAAAAATAGCCATTTTGTTCAATGACAATACTTTCAAAAGGTTTAAAGCCAAGCATGGAAAATTTAAAGCCTTTGGGTTCTGTTGGGTGCGTTGAAATATATGCGTCCACAGGTTTTTCTCCCATAAATAAAATGCCAATATCTTTTTGGTTGGGCAATATCTCCACTGTTTGTGTACTGTCATCTTTTTCAAAATTTATAGCACCGTATAGATCCTTCAGTTTAATAGCATTGTCAATTCCATTTTGCTGAACAATAAATTGTATTTCAAATTGCTGCTCCTTTAAATTTTTGTTATAGACACTTCTCATAAAATGTAATAAAGATCCATTGTAAGCAGCTTTTCTGTTGGCTTGCCACATAATTATTTGCGTGCTGTCACCTGCCATTTCTTCATACAATGGCGAGCCTGAATAAATGCTTGTACCGTTATTGTATTCGTGGGTAAAAGAATCTATCGTATATTTTATGTTGTAACCGAGTGCATTGTTTTTTATAATCAGCGGTTCGGCAGAAGTTATTTTTAACCTGTTTCTTTTCTTTGAAAAAAAGAAATGTAACACTCCTGCATTTTGAATTTTACAGCTTTTACTGTTGTTGGTTTTACCAATAAATTCTTCATTAAAAAACTGTCCGTATTTTTCAAGTCCGTCTTTTACTTCGTTGGTAGATGTAATTGCAACGGTCTCCATTTCTTTTTCTTTCGCCTTTAGACTCACGTTTATTGCCTCGCCTGCATCGGCAGTTGTAATTCGCCTGCTTTCTGTTTTATAACCAGTAAATGTAACTACCAAATCGTATCCTCCCTGCGGTAATGAAAGTTTAAAATTTCCATTTTCATCAGTAACAGTTCCAATAGTTGTATTCTGCGCAAACACAGATGCAGCAACCATTGGCGTACCAGTTGTTTCATTCAACACTTTGCCCAAAAGGATAAAATTGTTTTGCGCTGTCAAGTTGCTTAAGAAAAATAAACCGAGAAACGATGTAAATAAATATTTCATAATAAATATAAGTTTATCCGAAAATAAAGATTCCCTTGTTAATTTTTTGTTGCAGCAATTATTTAATAACATATAATTCTAAATATTTTTTTTGAAAATAGGCTTCGTTTTCAAAATTTATTGCCTTATCATTTTTAATAACCGCTTACAGGTATCCGTTACCGTTTCCTGCAACGGGCGGTAATTAAAAACAGGTAAAAATTGCAGCAGTTTTTTATTATTGTATGCAACATCTGCCAATGCTGTAGCTGCTGTTTCTCTGGTAAGTAATGGAGATGCACCGGTAAACCTGCTTTTAATATTTTCAAGCCGCCAGGTAAGTGCGGCAATCATTGGGGTTACTTTTTTTGAAGGGACTTTTTTATCAAAAGCTTTTGCTATCATGGTAAACATATCTCTGTAAGAAATATTTTCTGCGCTGATAATAAACTTTTCTGCTGTTATGTCACTTTCCATCAGTTGTATCATAGCTGCAGCTACATCCTTTACGTCTACAAAACCTGTGGTGCCATCTGTATACCATGGAAATTCATCGTGCACGGATTTAAATATTTTTGTAGAGCCTTCATTCCAGTTACCTGATCCTAAAATAATTGATGGGTTTACTACTATGGCATTCAATCCTTCTGCCACGCCACGCCACACTTCAATTTCGCCAAGGTATTTGCTGTGGCCATATTTGCTGTTGCTTGTTTCTTCCGTCCACACCATGGTTTCATCAATCATTTCTCCCGGGCGAATTCTGCCAAGTGCCGCCACAGAACTTACGTGAACTAATTTTCTTACCCCTACATATAATGCGGCATTTACTACATTGGCTGTACCTTCTACATTAATACTGTAAAGTTTTTTTTCATCTTTTGGGTTGAAGGAAACAAGCCCCGCACAGTTATATATTTCGGTTACACCTTGCATGGCATCTTCCAGCGTACACACATCAAGTATATCGCATTGAACTGTTTCAAAGTTTATAAGTGCGTTTACAACAAGTGGTGTGCTGTTGTAAATTGCCCTCACTTTTTTACCTTTCTCCAGCAACATTTCTATTAACACTTTTCCCAATAAACCTGCGCCACCTGTTACTAAAATCATTGTGCAGTATTTTGAGTGTAATCATAAAAACCTTTTCCTGTTTTTTTACCAAGGTTACCTGCTGCAACTTTTTCTTCCTGCATGGGCGATGGTTTAAAACGCGGATTGTTGTTAAAAGCTTTGTATACAGATTGAGATACTGCAAGGTTTATATCCATACCAATAAGATCCATCAGTTTAAATGGTCCCATTTTAAATCCTGCATTTTCCATCAATAAATCTATGTCTTCAAAGTTTATTTTCTTTTCGTAAGCAAGATTCATAGCTTCTAAATAAAAATGCCTTGCAACACGGTTTACAATAAAACCCGGAGCATCTTTACAAATAACTGGTTGCTTTTTTAAAGCAACACATATATCGTAAACAGTTTGTATCGTTTCGTGCGAAGTTTCTTTACCTGCCACAACTTCTACCAGTTTCATTACATGAGCAGGGTTAAAAAAATGCATACCACAAATTCTTTCGGGATGCACTATATTTTTTTGAATAGCTGTTATTGAAAGTGATGATGTATTACTGGCTAATATAGTTTCTGGTTTATTGATGGCGGCAAGCGACAGGTAAAGTGTTTCTTTGATTTGAAGATCTTCAATAACAGCTTCTATAATTAGATCGCCAATACACTCATTTATATCTGTGGTAAAAAATATATTATTGTAAATATTGTCTTTTTGCATGGAAGATATTCTTTCTTTGCTCAACAAAAAATCTACATTTTTACCAATTGATTTTTTAGCGTTTTCAATACCTTTTTCATTTGTATCAAATAGAATTGTCTTGTAATTATTCTGCGCAGCTGCCAAAGCAATTCCACTACCCATTGTACCCGCACCTGCTACACAAATTTTTTCTATCATCTTGCAAAAATAAAAAACTGCTGTGCTATTTTCATTTTTATTTTATAAAAAAAAAGTTATTATAAAAAGAAGTTTTTTGCTAAACTTAGTGGGTTACAATAACTATAGTAGCCAATAACTTTTGTTCAACATTAGTAGAAAATTATCAAACAGCATGTTGACCTTATTATAGTGAATACTGTCAAAAATAAAGGAATAAGAATCGGATAAAATAAAGCAGCATTTTCATTAAGGTTGAAGTGCAAAAAAAAATAATTCCACTAAGTTTACTTAAGATCAAAAAAAATTATTACAAATAAAATTAAGTATCTAATCCCGTTATTTATTTCAAATTATGCCAAAAATGAATTGCACAGGCTGTATCATTAATGATGATTGAAAAACTTCTGCCGAGCCTAGCCCGGATAGCAATGGAAACCGAAGTACAGCGTAGGTTGTAGTGTATAGCCGGGTACCGAAGAAGATTGAAAAAAAATGATCCTGCTTCTATTTTTTTAAGTGGTTTTTAGTCTGATTAGACATGAAAAATTATTTAATATCCCGGTATAAAAAATAAAACTAGAATACCCTATACCTAAAAACCGCAGCAAACATTTTTAGTAAATGACGTGCTGCGGCTTACAATTGTAAAATATTATTTATGGCTTATCTGCTTCAATTTTTGCATTAGCTTTCATCTTTTCATTAGCTGTTATAGAAAATTCCACTCTTCTGTTTGCAGCTCTGCCTTCAGTCGTTGTGTTCTCTTTTTTAGGTTGCATTTTGCCGTACCATTTTACAGTAAGCCTATTGGCAGCCAAGCCATCTTTTTTTAATTCATTCCCTACCGCCGTAGCTCTTCTTTCAGAGAGAGTCATATTTGATGCATCTGAACCTACATTATCTGTATGCCCTTCTACTAAAATATTTGTTTCAGGATATTCAGTAAATATTTTTACGAGTTTATTAATAGCCAATTGAGAGTTGGTTGTAATATTATATTTACCCGTAGCAAAGTATACACCTGCTTTGCTTCCATCAGGATTATTCTCATCAAATGTTACATTAATGCCTTCGCCCACTCTTTCTACTTTGGCACCGGGTATTTCTGTTTTAATTTTCTCTGCTTGCTTATCCATTTTGTTTCCAATAATACCGCCTGCTACACCACCAACTGCAGCACCAATTATAGCACCGAGTGCTGTATTACCATTCTTCCCTACGTTGTTACCTATAATACCACCAATTACTGCGCCGCCTACAGTTCCAACTGCAACACCTTTATCACGGTTACTTGCTCTTCTTGTAGCATCGCAACCTGTGGCTAGCAGAGAAATGCCAATGATACCGTAAAATGTTTTTGTTATAAAATTTTTCATGTCTGTTTTTATGGGTTTAAATTTAATTTCTTACAAAATTGTAAATAAAAGAAGCTGGTTTTCCTTCAAAGCTAATATCACTTTTTAGCTGCATGCTTGTGTCGTCTAATTTTAAAATAGTGAATCGAAAGCCTGCTTTACCCGCTTCCAAATCATTGTATTTATTATCTAATCTTTTATATTGTAAAGCCTTTGGAGCTGTGCCTTCTTCAAAAATTGACCAACGTATGTTTCTTTTAACAGCAGCACATTCGCCTCCATTTTTAGATATATTGTAATAACCTAGGCTATTGTTCTGGTTAAAATTCCACCTACTTCCCACAAAGCAATTAAAATCTGCCTCATCCAGTACCTGTGCTTTTATTTTACCGGTAATACCTTCTGTGGTTATAGTTTGCAACTGCCAGTTACCATTTACAGTCTTTTTATAAGTACGTGCTTCTTTTGAAGATGAGCAGGATGAAATGATGAACAGCATCAAAAAAGCGGCTGTCATCAAACTTAGTTTTTTCATGAGGTTAATTTTGGTGATCATTAATAGTTGTTAAAATAATAAATGCATCAATAATATATTTTCAATTTTAATGCCAAACAATAAAACATATAATAATACAACTAAGTAATAATGTGAATGATGGCTCAAATATTTCTGCATTAATTTATCGTCCACTTTCCGTAAAAAAGGTTTAGGCGGATTCAAATTGTTTTAAAAACCTTAAATCATTTTCGCTGAACAAGCGTAGGTCTTTTATTTGGTAAGAAAGCATGGTGATTCTTTCTATACCCATGCCAAAAGCAAACCCGGTATATTTATTACTGTCAATGCCACAGTTTTCCAAAACTTTTGGGTGCACCATTCCACAGCCTAAAATTTCTACCCAGCCTGTTTTTTTGCAAACATTGCACCCTATTCCGCCACAAATAAGACAACTGATATCCATTTCGGCGCTTGGCTCCGTAAACGGGAAATACGATGGGCGAAAACGGATTTTTACATCTGCACCAAACATTTCTGTTACAAAAAAGTAAAGCGTTTGTTTAAGATCAGCAAACGAAACATTTTCCGCTATGTACAAACCTTCTACCTGGTTAAAAAAACAATGTGCCCTTGCGCTGATGGTTTCATTTCTAAAAACACGCCCTGGGCATATAATTCGCAGTGGCAATTTGCCTTTCTGCATTTCCCGTATTTGCACGCTGCTTGTATGGGTACGCAATAACCAGTCAGGGTTTTGGTTTATATAAAATGTATCCTGCATATCTCTTGCAGGGTGATTTTCAGGTAAATTCAGTGCAGAAAAGTTATGGAAATCATCTTCAATTTCAGGGCCTTCAGCCACGGCAAATCCCAGTGTATTAAAAATAGAAATGATCTTGTTTTTTACAATACTGATGGGATGCCTTGTACCTAAAGGTGCAGGCGTACCAGGTAATGTAAGATCCATATCAGGCAAGACTTTTTTAGAACCTCCGGTTTCTTCCACAGTAAAAGAGGCAAATTTATCTTCTGTAAAAACTTTAAACTCATTTAGTAATTGTCCGGCTTCTTTTTTATTTTCCACAGCCACATTCCTCATTTCGCCCATTATGGTTTTTAAAAGTCCTTTTGTGCCCAGGTATTTTATACGAAAGATTTCTTTTTCTTCTGCTGTTGCAGGATGTTCGTTATTTATTTCAACCTTATAATTATCAATGAGCGCACGCAAATTTTCCATTTGGCAAATATAACGAATTGCAAATTTGAATATTTAGTGACATGGAGCAAAAAATAATGGTGGTTTAATAACGTATTAACAGTATGGCGTTTAACAGCATATCATTTAACTCCTACATTTTACATTGTAAATCAAAAAGAAATAGCTGCTACATTGTTTTTTGTAGGCGGGTTGATGGCACATGACAGAACATGCAAAAACAACCAATGACTCTGTTAGTCTGCACGGCTTTATTGTAAGGATAAAGAAAAAGAGGAATATCTATTTGCCGTAATAAGTGAGTATTCAGGTTTGGTAAAAGATACGTTAAACAGTAAATAATTTAGCATAACTGCCACAATACAAAATAGGCAGATGTTGTATCTTTAATAAATAAAACTAATTATAAAATGGCATTATTTCAATCGAGCAACCCAGCTCTGTCAGAAAAGAAATTTACAAGTACTGTTATACCCGATATGCTGAGCGTAGAAAACGCTATGACAGTGAGAGGGGCTTTGCAGAAATTCGGTTTTCTTTTAATTATGGTATTGGGAAGTTCCTTTTATTCGTGGAAACAATTTGCAGAAGGAGGTTCTGTAAATGGAATGATATGGACAGGCGCTTTGGGTGGTTTGGCTGTAGCATTGGTTATTACATTTAAAAAAGAATGGTCTCCATTTTTAGCCCCCATTTATGCGTTGCTGGAAGGTTTGTTCTTGGGTGCAATATCTGCTATGTATAACAACGCCTTTGCAGAGCGGGCACCAAACATTGTAATTAATGCTGTAGGACTTACACTGGGTGTGGCTGTTGCCATGTATTTGTTGTACAGCTTTAAAATAATAAAGGCCACAGAAAAATTTAAATCAGTTGTAATTACTGCTACCGTTGGTATAGGTATATTTTATTTGGTTGTAATGGTATTGCGTATGTTTGGTTTTGAAAACATGCCTTTTCTACATGAAGGAAGTATTTTCGGTATTATTTTCTCGTTGGTGGTTACGGGCGTAGCTGCATTAAACCTTATTTTAGATTTTGATATGATAGAAAAAGGGAGTGAAATGGGTGCACCCAAATACATGGAATGGTATGGTGCATTTGGGCTGATGGTTACCATTGTTTGGCTGTATCTGGAAATACTTAGATTACTTTCTAAAATAAGTAGAAGGTAAATAATACAATATTTATAGTGAGGTAGCGCCCTAATCAAACATTACATCAATAAACGCTTAATGCAAATGTAAAAATGCTTTAGGTTTTTAAGTTTAGCCGCAGGTTTACAGATTAGTCTGCAAATCTGCGGCTAATAGTTTTTAATGAACTGATTGTTTAGAAAAGTGGTTTCTTAATAAATTCTCTTGATTAATTGTAAGAACAATATTTTCTACTAATAAAAAAACAGTTTCCTTTTTGTAATCCTGTTTTAAATACTAATTCATCTTATACAAAAGATATCCCGAAGTTGCAGGTAGTTCAACCTCGCCACTCATTTGCATTAAACCTTTTTCATTGATGGTATTTCCATCAGCTACCAAGGTCCAGTTACCTGCAGGAAGTGTAATGTTTTTAGTTTTTGCTTCCCCATTCAACAATACAATAATATCTTTCCAGCTATCATCGTTTGCATGGTTGATTAGTTGGTAGATGATGAGTAATGGATCTTCGGTCTCTATAAATTGTAGATGCTGCTGTATCATTTTTGTTGATGGCATTCTAAATGCGGGATGGTTTTTTCTTAAAGCAATTAAGCTTTTGTAATAATTAAAAACGTTTCTATATGTCAGTTTTCTGCTCCAGTCAATTTCGTTAATGGAATCAGGTAAGTTATAAGAATTTGCAATACCTTTTTTGGTGCGCAACATTTCTGCACCTGAGTGTATGAAGGGTACACCCTGCGATGTAAGCACAATAGTTTGGCTTAGTAAGTCCATCTTTATCAGTTCTGCTTCTGTTGCCTGTGGATTACCAAGTTTAAGCCGGTCAAACAACGTATTATCATCATGGCACGAAACATAGCTGATGGTTTGCGAAGGCTCGACAGCCCACGGTGCTTTTGAATAATTTACGAGGCTGTAATTTATTTGTGGGTGTTGGATAGCAGCAACAATTCCAAATTTTACACTCTCTTTCCATCCTGTTCCACCACTTACAAATCCTTTCTCTTTTACGTTGTTGTATGGTCCGTGTAAGCCATCTCTAATATCATCGCTAAATGCTGCAATATTATGTAGTTTATAAACATTCTTCTTTACTGCACGCAGTTCTTCAGGTATTGGTGTTGAACCTGCCGTCCAACCTTCACCATAAATAAAAATGCTCTCATCAATTTTATGAAGTGCATCACTCAATTCATTCATCGTTTCAATATCATGCACACCCATGAGATCAAACCTAAAACCATCTATATGGTATTCCTTTACCCAATGTGTTACCGATTCAATCATAAACTTTCGCATCATCACTTTTTCAGATGCAGTTTCATTGCCGCAGCCTGTGGCATCTGAGTAGGAGCCATCTGCTTTTTTACGATAAAAATAACCGGGTACAAACTGGTTAAAAGGGGTTTCTGTATTTGACGTGTGGTTGTACACAACATCCATTATAACCCCTACGCCATTGGCGTGCAGGGTTTGTACCATTTTTTTAAATTCTTTTATGCGCACTCGTCCATCGTAAGCATTTGTTCCATAACTGCCTTCGGGCACATTATAATTAAGTGGATCGTAGCCCCAATTATATTTTTCAACAGGTGCCGTTTCGTCAACAGAATTAAAATCGAAAGAAGGGAGTAAATGTAAATGTGTGATACCAAGCTCCTTTAAATGATCGAGCCCGGTTGCCAGACCATCTGTACTTTTTGTGCCGGTTTCTGCAAGCCCTAAAAATTTGCCTTTGTTTTTTATGCCTGAGTTTTTGCTGATGGATAAGTCTCTTACATGCGACTCGTACAATACAATATCTGTATAGTTTTGAAGTGCAGGTCGTTTATCATTCTTCCAGTTGGTTGGGTTTGTTTCTGACATGTTCACCACCATTCCCCGCCCCCCGTTTACGCCTACCGCTTTTGCATAAATATCCGGTGTTTCCTGCAATAATTTACCATTGACCTCCACCTGAAAGCTGTAGTACATATTTTTTATATCTTTCTTAATGCTGACTTGCCAAACGCCTTGTAAAGCTTTTTGCATAGCAATTACCTGCAGAGCAGTTCCGCCTGTTCCTGCTTTGTATAGCCTCAACTTTACAGTGCTGGCGGTAGGTGCCCATATTTTAAAAATGGTCGAGGTTGTGCTATAAGTAACTCCCAGATCTGTACCTGAATAAATTGGATAATCTTTATTGTTCATCTGCGAAAAACATAAAAAAGGTAAAAAAGTAAACAGCATTATTTTTATCATCATTGTTTGGAAAACCGATTTTGTCTGGCCCGGGTTACAAATTTAGTGTTCGGGATTTAGTTGCTTTCTTTTTATTTTTACATGTTGGTAGAAAAACCCCCGTCTTTTTTTAGACATCAATTTTAGAAAATCATGAGCTTGTATTGTACCTTACTTGTTCAATAATTTAAGTAAAATATACAAGCCGAGTAATATGAATTGGAGAAAATGAATTTTGTAGCGAAAGGTAAAATGTTTTAAATGGGATGTGTTGCCAAAAAGATATTCCTTTATTTTCTACTTTCTTTGATATGAGCGCAGACGGAAGTTTTTATTTTTTTATGTTAGCTTATGTAAGTGTTGTTACTGCACCGGGCCTGGTTACCTGAGCTGCAAAAGGCTTTGCAAATCCATCACCCTTTGTTAAAGATGGAAAGTAATTTAAAATAATAATAAAGCTGATGGAATTATTTGCGTTGCTCATTTGCCCACTCGGCCATATAGGTTTCTAAAATATTTAATGGCACGGAACCGACTAAGAGCAAAGCATCATGAAAATTTTTGATACTGAATTTTGCCCCAAGATATTTTTGATATGTAGCTTTTAGTTCTTTTATTTTTAGCTCTCCAATTTTATAAGACAGTGCCTGCCCGGGGTTTGCCATGTACCGCTCCGTTTCTGAGATAGAACCCTGTTCTGCCCTGCCACCTTTTTCCATCATGTATTTGATTGATTCTTCTCTTGTCATTTTTCCGGTGTGTAAACCCACGTCCGTTACCAATCTTATTGCCCTGAATAATTCAGATTTCAATGCTGCTAATTTTTGATATGGATCTTTGTATAATCCTAATTCTTCACCAAGCGATTCAGTATACAATGCCCAGCCTTCTGAGAAAACTGAATAGCTTGCAAATTTTCGTATTTTAGGTGTGCTGGTATTTTCCTGCTGTATAGATAATTGAAAGTGATGACCAGGTATTGCTTCGTGCAGGAAAAGATTTTCATTGCCCAATTTGTTGTAGGAAGCAGCGGTAATAATCGGCACATTAAAATAGCCCGGTCTGCTGCCATCTTCTGCACCACGCAGGTAGTTTGCCGCTGAAGTTGCTGCCTTAAACTTATCGATGGCTTTTACTTCAAAAGCAGCTTTAGGAACGATGTTAAAAAGCTTCTTTAAATTAGGTTCTATTCTTGGTAAAATTGCCCTAAAACTATCAAGTACCTGCTCGTCAGTTGTGTAAGGAAAAAACTGTTTATCTGTCAGCGCATAATTGAAAAACTCAACGATATCTCCTTTAAAACCAATCGAATTTTTTAGCGCTTGTATTTCTTTGGTAATTCTATTTACTTCGCTTAACCCTATATTATAAATTTGCTCAGGCGTTTGATTAGTAGTGGTGAAAATCTTTACCAAATACCGATAATAAGCAGCGCCATTCGGTAAAGCATATAACCCGGAAGTTGAAGTTGCTTTTGGTAAATAGACAGTTTTTATATAAACTGCTAATTTTTTATACGTTGGTATGACCTGCTTGTTAATGGTATTTTGATATGCGATGGTAATTTCTTTTCTATCCTCATCAGAAAAAGAGGAAGGCATCATTTTTATTGGGCCATAAAATATATTTTTAGATTCATCAGCAATGGTTTGGGCTTCCAACTGGGGAATCATTTTTATAACCAGCGCTTTTGGCAAAACCATTCCACTTGAAATTCCTTTATTAAAATTTGCAACAGCAGTATCAGCCCAGTCGGTGAAACCATCTAATCGCTTTAGCCAGTTATAATAATCTTTTACGGTTTTAAATGGCTGTGTGCCGCTACCGGAGCCCATTGACGGAAGTTCATTTGCCAGACTTCTAAATTGATTAATTGGAATATATTCTGTGTGAAATTTTTCAATCTCCAGTGCCTGGTTTATTTGAAGAGCCATAATATCGTAAGAAATTTTATCAAAAGAATTCATTGATTCTCTTTTAAAACTTTTTAGTTTCTGTTGATATTTTGTGTTGTAATTATGTATTTTTTTTAGATATGGCGTGGAAATGTTGTTTGGTAAAATATCATTAAATCTGTTATCACCTCTTTGAGTTGCGCCAATGGGGTTAAATGTAAGTCCTTCCTCATAAAACGAAGCAAGCAGTTTATTAAAGGATTTATTGTTTTGAGCGGTTACAGTTAAGACCTGCAGCATGAGTAAAATAATAAATGCGATTTGTTTTATTTTCAATAGATATTTCATTCAATAAATTTTATATTTAGGAATATTTGTAAACGGTAATTTTCAAAAGTAGCGATTAAATGCAAAGTGTCTAAGATGTAGTTACCATTTTTGTTGCCTATCTATATCGTGTAAAATGCCAAATACATTTGCTTTTGCAAGACATATAAACTGAACGGATTTTTTTATTAGTTTAATATTTGTATTTTTTTGCAGCACAATTGTAACAATGGAATATTAGGCTTATAAAAAAATACAATATACAGTTCAACTAAAACTTTAAAGTGGGAATGCTTTGCAATATATTATGGATAAATCGTTACACTAAAAATACCATTGGTAACTGTTTTATAAGTAGGACCGATCGCATTTTCACGTAATCTGCCGGCAAAAGTACCTGTAACTTTTGTACTTGTTACTGATGTAATAATAATATTAAAACCATAGTTCTGTTCAGTACCTGGATTTGATGCTGCTGAAAAATTACCTGTAGCTGTTGAATACATAGTTGCATTGATAGATGCAGGAGAATTATTAATTGTATAGGTACCGGCTGCTATAGAAGTGCCTTCTCTTGCTATAGCCATAGAAAAAATTCCATCATTTGCTGCGTTGGACTTACCTCTGATGTGTATGCCTGCATAACCGGGAATAGAGGTATTATCTAATTTTGCAGAATCTCCAATTTTAAAAGTGGTGTACACACTATCAATGGTGGCAACAATAGAATCGGGTGTAGAAAGGGGAGCTGCTGAATAAATAACATTTACAGCGCAAGTTGGCCCGCCACCCCCATTCACACTGTAACTAAATGAACCCGCAGCTGCCGGAATATTATTTATAGTTGCATTTAAAATAATTGTTTGTGCTGAAGGGGTTGATGGTAAAATACCGGATCCAGAAAAAATTACTCCATTATTACTTGTCGTAATACTATAGAAGCCACCACTAGAAACGGTAACTGGCAACGTAATTATGTTTGCAGCTGTGGTTGGCATTCCCTGTTCGTAAATACCTGCAAATGCAGCTAAAGTACAATTAAACGTAAATGAGGCCGATGCTGTAGTTGTACCACCTCCACCGCCGGTAACAGCAGTTTTAAACTGACATATACTGGTGTCATATTTTACGGTAAACTCATCCAATGAAGCTGCTTTGGGCTTGCCCGAAGCTAACAGTCGAACTGTATTTAAACCTGCTACAGTAAAAATTCCTGCTGCACTAAATGAATAACCGTTAAAAGTATCTGTTTTAATAAAATAACTACCGGTTTGAGAAATATTTACCTGAATTTCTACATAATTTGTTGCAGTTTTTAGTAAGGAATCTTTTTGGTAAATGCCGGTGACTGTAATGGGAGAACAATCACCATTTGGCATTTTTTGTAAAAGTCCTTTTGCAATGCCCGCTTCATAGCTATAATCTTTTTGACACGATGAGCTAAAAAATGTTACTATAAGCAATAAAATTATTGAACATAATAGTCTCATAGCGGCAATTAGTTTTTATGATTTATCAAATCAAAAATTACAGGTCTGTTACGTGTAGATGCATGAAACATAAAATAACAAAGAGGCATTTTTAAAATGAAATTTAAATTTACAACATCGCATAAAGAAAATACTACAATTCAAGAAAAAGTTTTGTCTAAAAATCGAAGTGGATGACCATGAAAAAAAATTGCTTCTTACTAAACCGTTAAAGAAATAAAAATCCCGTCTCTGTTGTCAGAAGAACGGGATTTTTTGTACAAAGCTTTTTTATTAATTATGTTTTACTTCAACCTTGCCTTTACGGTTATTTACGATTGTTTTTGTTTTTTCTCCGTCAGCATCTTTTTCCTTTATTTTATAACCTTTGTGGTGTTTTTTACGGTGAGTCATGTTATGAACTTTCTCAATGGGTGTAGTAGTAGGTTTAACTTTTACTTCAGTTTGCGCTTTTGCTGCTATCATAGCAAAAGATAACATCAACATTATTAATAATTTTTTCATTTTTTAATTTGTTTTAGATGATCAATGATTCCATTACTGCAAATGATATGCCCTTCTTAAAAAACACAGAATAAAAAATCATTTTGCTTTTTTAAGTAAATGTTGAAAGGCAACAAGATGCAAGCCACCAGGCCACAGGCCATCACTCATTGGATGAAGAATTTGAAGCAAGAGGACATTAAACGTTTTTTGAGCCTAAAAGGATGAGGATGATTTTATTATTCAAACAATATGCAGCAGGTAATTACTAAAAAGTATTTGGCTCTTTTAAATTCGTTTCTAATTTCATCTGTCCCGAGGCATCTAACCATTTTTCGTATAATATTCTTGTTGGCAGATAGCCGTTTTTTTCTAAGAACTTTTGCATACGAATATTTGAGAATAAAGTAAAACGGATAAAGCGTCTTATTCCTTTTGCTATGTAATGTGCTTCTATTGCGTTGTTCAATTGCTGGTAAATCCCCAATCTTCTAAAGGCAGGGTAAACAAATCCATCAGAAACATAGAGTTCTGTCCCTTCATATTTTTCGATCCTGCTTTCATCCTGCTCTTCTGTATAGGCAAATATAAAACCTGCGACTTCCTTATTTTTATAAGCTACCAAACAGGTTCCGTCATTTTCTTCCTGACAGGAAATAAGATGACCCATGTAATTTGCTTTTATACTTTTCCATTCAGCAGACTTTGAATTCATTTCCTGTTCAGACTTCTGCAATTCATTCATCATAGCCTCTATTAAACTATAATTGTCTTTTATGATAATGGATTTTATCGCAATCATATAGCATACCTCATTTAATGTCATTTATACTTCTGATACCGGGCTTCCACCCCATTGTGTATTTTCCGGAATTGTTTCTCCTTTCATTATTAAAGACAAAGGTTCTATCATTACACCGTCTCCAATTTCGGAATCGTATAATACAATTGCTCTACTTCCTAAAGTGACTCTATGGCCAAATTTTATTGCACCAATTTTCATTACTCTATCTTCAAATAAATGTGTTTGTGGCCCGCATTCTTCGTTCATGGCTACATCATCACCAATAGTTACCATATCAAATTCTGTAACATCGGTTGTGCTTAAAAATATCCGTTTACCGGTTTTTACACCAAAAAATTTTAAGAAAAAAGGCAGCCAGGGCGTTCCAATTAAATATTCAAAAAAGAATGGTACAACAAGTGCTTCATAAGTAGATGTAACAAATTCGCTGAACCAAACTTTATAATTCCACATTGGATATTTTGCAGATTTGTATTTTCCAACAATTGTCCATTTTAAAATAACTGTAAATAAAAACAAAGGGACTCCCATAAATGCCAAATAATAAAATGGGGTCTTAATTATTATTAAAAATAAAGATTGATCACTTAGTAAATCACTTGTGTAAGCAATAAAAAATATACTGCTAATTAAAATTATTGTTTGCGGTAGAATGATACGAATAAATTCTACAAAATATCTTGAAATCAATAATTTTTTTGATGGATTAAGTGTAAGCGAGGCATCAAAATCTGATGCTTGTCTTTTTGGTAATGCAATAGCAGGAGAGCCAAACCAATCATTGCTTTCCGCATTTTTAATTTGCTCGGCATTGGGTGGCACACTTAATACACCAATAAGCATATTACTACCAAGTGAATATCCCTGAGGAATTAATGCACTGTTACCAACAAAACTGTTATCAGCAATTTTGGTATTATCAAGTATAAGTCTTTGCCCACGAACATCTGCTTCACCAAGTGTAACTGCATCTGCTATAAATGAACCGCTTCCAATTTTTAACAATCCATGGGTTACACTGCTTGCAGTCGAAATTTCTGTGTTCTTTCCTATTTTAGCTCCTAAAGCTCTAAAATAAGCACTTACATAAACTGTTGCAAAAATAGGATGCAATACAATTAATGAAAGTGAATTCATTTGGTCTACCAACCATTTGCGAATATAAAATTTACTGTAAATGGGATACGAACCTGCTTTTAAATCAGTTTGTAAAATTCTGGAAACAAAAATACTTTCCAATAGAAACAATAAAATATAAATGATGGATAATATGGGGGTATAAACCAGATAATTAAAATTATATGCCGAAGCACTGTTATCTAATTCTGCAAGTGTAATTATTGTGGGTATCAGTGGCAGCAAAATAAAAAATGGAAACAATATCAGCATCAAAGAAAACACAGCAGAAAACTTTCTTCTTCTTTTTGCAGAAATTGGAAGAGGGAGTGTGAAATCTTTTTCAGTGCGGGTAAAAGAATGTTTAGCGGGACTTCCTGCAAAAACTTCTGCATATTTAATTGTTTTTCCTACCTGCAAAAAACTTAAATCCTGTAATTCGCCCCATTCTTTTATTTCTGTATTACCGCCTACAACTGCGCTGGTACCAATGTACGCGTGTTTCCCTATTACTACTTTTGATAATTTAAACATACCGTTTTCTACAACTGCATTGTTTATTACGACCGAAGAACTGATACTCACATCTTCATCAATAAATAATAAATCTTCTGCCCCTACGCTAAATGCACTCAATTGTGCATCGGATGCAACTTTTACACCCATCCATTTTAAATACGTTGCAAACAATGGGGTACCATTTAAAAATTGCGTTGGTACAAGTTTTTGTAGAGATTTTACCAGCCACCATCTAAAAAAATAGGTGCCCCAAAGTGGATATTCTCCGGCTTTGTATTTACCTATGATTAACCATTTTGCAGCAATACCAATACCCGTAAACAATGGAGGCAAAATACAAAATGTAAGTATGGAGGTTAAAATAGATTTTAGATGATTGTCGTATTCCAACTGCATAAAATAATATGACAGATAAGGAATAAATATTTGTAATGCCAGCAAACCATAAATGAATAAAAGAGAAATGCTTTGCGCTAAGGCACACATATAATAACGTAATAGCGGAATTTTTTTAAAGGACTCTTTTACTTTTTTATCATCTGCCACTTCAATGGTATCCCATTTGTTTATTAATGCTGATAATGGTCTGTTTAAATAAATATCTTTCAGCGATGCATTTTTTATACCACCTTCTTTACGCACTTTACTTACAAAAGATGCTGCCAGCAGTGAGTGTCCACCAAGGTCATTAAAAAAATCCTGAAAAATATTTATGTCTTCTTTTGCAAAAACTTCAGATAATAATTTTATTACTTTCTGCTCGGTAGTATCATTTGCATTTATGGTTGTTTGTGCAGTTAAAATTTGTTTAAGAAAACTTTCAGGAACGGGTAATTTTTTTCTGTCGATTTTACCGCTCGAGAGTCTTGGTAGTTCATACAATGGTACAATGGCAAGCGGAATCATATAATCAGGTAACTTCTGCGAAAGTTTTTCTTTGATTTTAGTTTCATCGAACAGCATATTTTTTTGCATTACTACATAGCCGGTTAGTTGGTCCTGGTTATTACTGTCTTTTTTTAAAGCAACGGCTGCCTGTTGCACTCCTTCATAATCGTTCAACAATGTTTCTATTTCACCCAACTCAATCCTATAACCCCGCAGTTTTATCTGGTCATCTATACGACCTACAAAATGGACGTCTAAATTTTCATCCATGTACACAGCATCGCCGGTTCTATAAATTATTTCACCGGGCATTTCTGCTAGTTCAACATTTTTTGAAATAAATTTTTCTTTGGTTAGTTTGTCTAAGTGTATGTAACCACGCCCAACACCTGAACCTGAAACCACCAGTTCTCCCTGTTCGCCAATGGGCAACGGTTGCATGGCTTCATTTACAACAGCCAAAGCATAATTGGCCAAAGGTTTACCGATAGTAATTTTATCTCCTTTTTTTAGAAGTGTTGCAGAGGCAGTTACGGTTGTTTCGGTTGGACCATATGAGTTAAAAAATAATCGATTACCAATAGCCCATTTATTTAAAACCTGTGGAGTACAAGCCTCACCACCGGCGTTTATAAGGCGCAGCAAAGGCAAATCTGCATCTTCCATTACGGCCAGTAAACTTGGCACTGTATGTAAAACGGTTATTTGTTCTTTTTCTAAAACATTGCTAAGCTCATCAATAGATTTAGAAGTTACAACGTCTGCAATCCATAATGTTGCTCCCACTAAATAACTTATCCATGTTTCTTCGCACCACATATCAAACGATACAGAAATACCCTGATAAACTTTATCGGTATTTTTTATTTCAATCAAATTATTTTCACTCCTTACAAAACTGCAAATATTTTTTTGAGTAATGGGTATCCCTTTTGGTTTGCCCGTACTTCCACTAGTAAACAATATGTAAGCATCATCTTCCGGTTTCATTTGCACAGGCCTGTATAATGCAGCATCTTCTTTTTTAAAAACTATTTCGTTTACGATATTGAACGCTTCAGTAAAACTATTGGGGGTAACCAACACTTTTGCATTAATATCTTTCAACACTGCCGCTACCCTTTCTTCGGGCATATCAAAATCTATTGGCACATAAGTAGCACCACATTTTAGAATTGCTAAAATGGCAACATGCAATTCTATGCTTCTGGGCCACCAAACAATACATGCATCTCCGGGCTTTACCTCTACACGCTGCAGTTTATAAGCAAGTGCATCAGAAAATAAATCCAATTGCCGGTAAGTAATGAAAGTGTCGTTAAGAATTAGAGCTGTCTTATCCGGATATTTACTTACAGTATCTTTAAAAATATCTATAAGTGTTTCATGAAGCAAAAATTCCGGCTTATAATCCCCATTTACAATACTCAGTTGGTGCATAAAATTTTTGTTAGTCGCAATAAAACTTTTCTTTGTTTTAAATAATATAAAATACTTTTAATTAAATAACCCTTTAAAATTTATGATAGATGTTTACTATCTAAAAGATGGGAATTCAAACTACCTATCAAAAGAATTTGATGCCTTATTACCTTTGCATTTAAGGCAAAAGATAGAAAAAATACAGCATGCAAAAACAGCTTTACAAAAACGAAAATTATTGTATTTGTTAGCACAGATATTAAAAGCCGATTACCAAAAGATAAACTTAGTTGATTTACACTACAATGATATAGGGAAACCATTTCTTAGTAGTAATTTAAGTATAAGTAATGCATACTCCGATAACCTGCTTTCAATTTCCTTATCTGTAAACAATTTTATCGGCTTAGATGTAGAAAGGATTCTGCCAATTAATCTGGCAGAGTATCAATTTTATTTTACTAAAAAAGAATGGATATGGATGAACAACGATCTGATGAAGTTTTATACTTTGTGGACAAAAAAAGAGGCTTTAGCGAAAGCTTTGGGTATTGGAATGGACCTGGCTTTTAATGAAATTGAATTGTTGGATGATAAAATATCTCATAAGGAAAATGATTTTTATTTTTTTGTAAAAATAATTGAAGGCGATTATGTTATTTCGACAGCAAGTAATGTAAAAGATGAAATAAGTTTTAAAGAAGTGATTATGTAAATTTTTATGTATATCCTAAATAATAATGAGAATTATTATTTCAACAACATGCTGTTTAATGACGAACACCTTAATGCTGTTTAACTTTACGAAATGCGCTGATCTGCAAAACTGGTACGTAGTTGTTATTATAGTAATGTGTGGAGAATCTACCGGGATAGCGGGCGTGGATGCTGAAGGGAATGCTGTATATTTTATAACCAACGCAGCCATTAAAAATCGATAGCCTAAGTAAGAGTTGATGATTATTATTTTTTTTTGAGCTGCTTTTCAACAAACTCTCATCTGTTGCCAGATTTTTTGATACAATTTGATTATAAACACAACGTCCGCCAAAAAGCCGGACGTTGATATGAAATAAAAATTTTAAGTTTCTAGTACATTTACAAAACTAATACACAACTACTAATTATCTTGATAATGGTGTTTCAGCATTCTTATCCAACTTTATGCCCGAATAACCATCTATGCCCATTTCCGGAAGATCTAGACCATATAATTCAACTTCTGGTTTTACTCTGTTACCTACCAAAATATCTAACAATTTAAACATTAACCAACCAGCTGCTCCAAAGAATACAATGTTTGTAAGACCCCCAATTGCTTCTGCAACAAATTGTCCGCTGTCACCATAGAATAAGCCTTTTACGGTTCCCTTCACTCCATTTAATCCATCTCCATAAGTTCCATCTGCAAACAACCCAAGCGCTAAAACACCCCAAAGACCATTAGCTCCATGCACGGCAATTGCACCAACAGGATCATCGATCTTTAATTTCTTTTCAACATATAAAGTTATTTCTACCACAATAACACCAGATACTAAGCCAATAATTAAACCTCCCATCGGAGTAACAAAAGCACAAGGTGCTGTTATGGCGACCAAACCTGCCAACAAACCGTTACACATCATGCTTACATCTGGTTTTGTTCCTCTAACATGCCAGATCCATAAAGTTGCTGCCAGTGCACCTCCGCACGAGGCAATCATCGTATTAAAAGCAACTACAGCAAACCTCAGATCGGTACCTGCAAATGTGGAACCCGCATTAAAGCCAAACCAACCAAAGGCCAAAACGAGTGTACCCAATACTGCCATCGGTATATTGTGTCCTGGAATAGCATTTGAAGAACCATCTTTATTATATTTTCCTAGCCTTGGACCAAGCATTTTTGCACCCACAAATGCTAAAACTCCTCCGGATAAATGTACTACCGAGGAACCTGCAAAGTCAACGTGACCATGACCCAACCCAAAATTAGATCCTAATTGAGCTAACCAACCTCCCCCCCAAACCCAGTTACCATATATAGGATAAATAATACCTCCAATTAAAAATCCGGAGATTGCAAACGACGCAAATTTCCATCTTTCAGCCATTGCTCCTGTAGGTATAGTTGCGGTTGCATCCATAAAAACTACCTGAAATACGAAAAATCCTAAGACACTAACATCGTAAATCCCATCCATAAAAAAGCCCTTTGCTCCTATTATCCCAAAATCATGTCCAAAAAGGTGAATAGAGATTTCATGATTCAAGCCATCAAAACCACCTAATGTACCTAATGCACCTACGCCCCCAAACATAATTGCAAAACCACATACAAAGAATCCCAAAGCACCGGCGGGATAAACAAATAAATTCATGGCCATGGTATGCCCAACGTTCTTGGCTCGGGTTAAGCCTGTTTCAACTAATGCAAATCCGGCCTGCATAAAGAAAACTAAAATACCACCGATTAGTAACCAAACCATGTTAATACTCACTTTATTATGACCGACTTGATCTGCCAGTTCACCGGCTGTTGGCGCACCGGCTTTTGCGGCCGTAACATCTGAAACTGTACCGGTGGCACCTCCATTAGGATCTGGAGCCTTAGGCGTAGCAGCGACTACCGGAGCTGTTGCTGCGGTTTTAGATGTATCCGTCGCAGCGGTAATTTTACCGGAATCAGACTTATTAGAATCGGTTTGAGCTTCTACAAACAATGGCGATATCCCAAGAACAAAAACAAATGCAAACAAAATTATTTTACGTATCATTATTTTCAATTTAATTGTTAAAAGATTTAAAGTGAATCACTCGGTCCTGAGGTTGAAGCCTCTCCCCTGGCACCATTTCTAATTCTTACTGACTCCTCTATGTCGTAACTAAAAATCATTCCGTCACCAATTTCTCCGGTAAAGGCTGCTTTTTGAATACATTCAATAGTTTTTTCAACGTTGGCATCTTTTAATACAATAGATATGAATATTCTTGGAATGTATTGAGTATCGTAAACTGTTCCTCTATAACTGTGATGCATCTCTTTTAAATGTTCGTTACCAATTCCAGCAGCTTCCCAATAGGAAAAAAAGTCAATACCAGCTTTTTTTAATTCAGTCTTTACATCTTCAAATTTTGATGTTCTGACAATGGCTTCAATTTTTTTCATGATAATTTTTTTTAGTATAGAATAAATAAAAACGAGCGATTAATAAATTAAAAGCATGTATTGTGTCTATTTTTTTCTAATTATATTAGATTTTTTTAAAGATTAACCAATTAATTAAAATTGATAAGAAAATACAGGCAACTTTAATATTATTCAAAACCTTTAGAATTTGTAAACTGCAGCCAGTAAAGCTGTAGCTGTTGATTTAGAACCGGTGCCATCATTTTTGGTAAAAATTTCACTTTGGGCTGATTCAACTCTTAGTTCAGGAATGAGTATAAAAGGGCCAACTTTATAATTTAATGATAAGGTATTGGCGAAAATGCTTTTTGTACCATAATAAACTACTTTGCTATCACTAATCAGTTCACTTCTTAAAGTTATACCTACTGCAGTAGTAGGATCTACATTAAGATAAAGGGCAACAGCTTTCCAGCTTCCACTTGGGCTTGTCGAACTTGTGATTTGTTTACGGTCTTGAATTGTGGCATTAAAACCAATACCAAACTTATCGGTTACTGTTGCATTCACAACCAGGTCAAGCTGGCTGAGGCTTTTTAATAATAATGGATTTGAACCATTTTCTGCCCCAAAAAAACCTGCATAATTCAGATAAGTTTTTAATTTTCCATTTTTAGACCCTCCACTAAATTGAGCAATCAGTGTTTTTGTGCTTGTGGTAGAAATAGTCTGGTCAATGAAGTTAGCAACGCCTACCATAAAACCTACAGGTCCTACAGCCACATCCATCTTTAAACCCGTATGAGAAAAGGGCCCATTTGTAAACATATAAGACATGCTGTAGTTTCTGTTTAAAGGAGCATCCAATACCTCGTAACCAACATGAGTAGCAAATTTACCGGCAGTAAGTTTTACTTCTTTTGACAAGGCATATGTAATGTAGAGTTGCTTAACCAATGCTAAAGTCGATTTTACGCCCGGGGCAGATTCGTAGTAAGAAAATTCTTCGGCTCTTGTACCAAAGCCAAGATCGGCTGTAGCAATGACTTTACCGGATAAAGCAGTTGCATCCGCTTTTATTGTTGCCATACCAAGTGCAAATGAATTCTGAGAATTGGTAAAACTGGTTTTGTTATTACTAAGACCAGTCGCATTGGAAAAATTATAACGGTAATAACCATCAACTGATCCTGAAATAGTTAAAGATTTTGTAGAATCCTGGGCATAAATAGAATGCATGGTTACCAATGAGATGACTGCAGTACCAAAAAAATTTTTAATCATTTTTTTTATTTTAGTTTTGGTTAAGTAAAAAGTTAATACTTTTTGGCAAGCAATCCATCAAAATTTAATAAATATTAAAAAATAATAATTTATTAAATCCATACAATAATACAAATAATATACAAATATAGACGATATAATATTATATATTTATTATTATAATTTGTACTTTATTTTATTTTTATCGAACTATTTTAAAACATTAGCTACAATAAGCTATTTTTTGATATTTAATAACAAAGTATAATAATAAATATATGCTTTATTAAGACATTTATTTTAACCCTATTTCAATTTCATTCACCTATACACAAAGTACATTTTGATGTAGAATTCTATTTTGCAACAATGTTTTCTAAAGAGTGTTGGGTGCAATGATGTCCTTGTTTTCTTTAGGCAAATAAGTTTTTTCTTTCATTTCTTAAATGTTAAGAAGCTGTTTAAGTTAATTAAATTTTTTACCCATTAGATTAAGCATTGATATATAAACAAAACTAATAGCAGACTCTTGAGCTCTTTCGTAATCCATTACTAATCTTCTAAAATTTAGTAACCATGCAAACGTTCTTTCTACAATCCAACGTTTTTTAATAACCTAGCGATTATTTTTATCATTACGTTTAACAACTTCTAATTTTATGTTCACTTTCTCTTTTAGGTAATCTGAAATCTCCCCTTTGTATCCACCATCTGCTAATATTTTTTCTAATCTTTCTTCATCATAACGAACATCAAATAAGCAGTTAAATGCCTCTTTTGCTCCTTTACTGTCGTGTATATTAGCAGAGTGCGCTACTAAGCATATTATTAAACCAATTGGATCTACAGTAATATGTCGCCTACCTCCTTTTATTTTTTTATTACCATCTATATCTCTATGTTGGCAGCTTATTCAGCTCATGTCTAAACTATGACTATCGATAATACCTAAACTTGCGGAGTCTTTTTACCATTCTTTTTTCTTAACGCTTTACGTAATTGTTGATGTGCTATTTCTATCGTTCCGTCTAAAGTCCATTTTCTAAAATACCAACAAACGGTTTACCATAGTGCATAGCTGCTAGGTAGATGCCGCCATTCACAAAACCCGTTTTTGTTAGATAGCATATCGCTGCCCATATTTGCCTTAAAGTATCTTTCGACTTTCGTGTAAAGTCAATAAACTTTCATTAATTTGACTTTGAAAGTTCTCTGAAAAGTAGTGAGGTTTTGTCATTTTACTATTATCGGGCAACTCTCCTTTTTATATAAGATTAGTTTTCAACTTATACAGAAACCAACTCTTAAATAATTAACTCAAACAGCTTCTAAATCTTAAAAGGTCGTGGCTAAAAAAAATAACGAAGTAAAATAATTGATACCGAATTTTTAAATTAACGCATCAAATAAACAAATTCCTGCATTAAAAGCAAAGTTTTCTTTTGCAACGCACCAAGTTAAATATTTACTATTTCGGTATTGTGAAATAAAAAGTGCTTCCCTTGTGGGATTTTGATTCTCCCCGTATTCTACCGCCATGGGTTTCGATAATCTTTTTACAGATAGCCAGACCAATACCGGACCTGAATATTCCTTTTTACTGTGCACATGCAACCGTTGAAAGATGACGAAAATTTTATTTAAGTCCTGCGGGTTCATACCAATGCTGTTGTCTTTTATATAAAAAACTCACTC
The DNA here is from genome assembly GCA_043751875.1 of Ferruginibacter sp. Taxonomy (GTDB): domain Bacteria; phylum Bacteroidota; class Bacteroidia; order Chitinophagales; family Chitinophagaceae; genus Ferruginibacter. The sequence goes on along the minus strand of JAYUZL010000133.1, from coordinate 43,650 downwards.
AAAAATTTCTTCCTTTGCATCTACTTCTATTTCTGTTTTTATGTCGCCACGGTATTTTAATGCATTATTTACAAGGTTTATGAATACCAGGTTAATATGCGTCTTATTGGCCATAACAATCGGTAAAGTCTTCACCGTTATAAGGGCCCGGCATTTTTGAATCTTTTAATTCAGTACAAGCATTACATAATGCATTACTTCATTGAGGTCGGTAACAGTAAAATCTTCTTTGTTAGTACCTACACTTGAAAACTTCAACAAATCTTCTATCAATGTTTTCATTCGGGCTGCACCATCAACGGCAAAATGAAATTTTTTTTTACTGGTTTCGTCTAAACAATCTCCTAATTTATTTTCCGGCAATTGTAAAAAGATACTCACCATGCGCAGGGATTCCAGTAAATCGTGCGAGGCTGTAAAGGCGAAATTTTCCAGTTCTTTATTAACAGCTTCCGATGTTTCAGTACGGACAATTACACTATGTTCTAATTAGAATCAAGTTTACGAATATCATCTTCTGCATGTTTAAGTTCTTTGTTGGCAGTGATTAGCTCTTCGGCCTGTTTTTGTTTTTTTTCATTTTGAAAGGCAAGTTCTTTGTTAGTAATTGTTAGTTGTTCTGCCCTCTTTTTTTCTTTTCGTTTTGGTAGGTAAGTTCTATGTTAGCAATGATTAACTCAGCCGCCCATTTTTCTTTTCATTTTTTTGATAGACAAGTTTTAAATTAGCTTTCTTTATTGCAACTACCATTTTTCTTTTTCTTCGTTTTGAAAAATAAGCTCTTTAGCATCAATAATAAATTTATTGGCTTTTTTCATTTTAGTAATAGTTAGTGTTGAAGAAGTTTATTTAGTAAAACGGCAGTGAAAGGATATTGTTTAAATGACAGCGACGACTGGAAGAGTAATATCCATTTTAAGATACTGTAATTATAAGAGCTTCCAACACAAACCACATACCGACAAGGTTTTTCGGTATTGTTGTCTCAGTGCCAATGGTCTGCAGTTGATACTACAATCGATTAGTGCGAAAGTTATATTTTCTAAAAAGCCACATGATAGGAAATGGACTTCTATTGCCACCGCCTTTACTACAACTAACAAAGGAACACTCTGGCTTTTAAAATAGTATAAGAAAGTTTCATTGATAGTTTGCAGACATCTTTTTGCAATTAAAATGGTTTATTATTTTATTGTAATTTAAATTTGCCAAACAAAATGCAAATAAAAAGTGCAGTTAAATGTCTACACAATTTAAATAATGAAAGATATAATTTTTTCAACAACATGCTTTTTTATGATGAACACCTTAATGCTATTTGACTTGACAAAAGACTCTGATCTGCAAAACTGGTACGTAGTTGATGATACAGTAATGGGTGGGAAATCTGCCGGGAAAATGGGTATGGATGCTGAAGGGAATGGTATGTTCGAGGGTCATGTTTCGCTGGACAACAACGGTGGCTTTACTTCTATTAAGTTTAATGCAGGTAAAAAAAAGCTGCAAGGCTACAGCAGGTTTGTAATAGTGCTAAAGGGCGATGGGAAAGCTTACCAATTTAGGGTAAAGACTAAAAGCAGTGAGTACTATTCTTATATATTCGTTTTTGAAACCACCGGCAAATGGCAAACTATTGAGATTCCTTTCAGCAATATGGCTCCTTCCTTTAGGGGCCGAACACGTGATATGACCAACTTCCCGGGTGATTACCTCGAAGAAATTGGTTTGTTGATCGGCAATAAAAAAGAAGAAGATTTTAAACTGGCAATAGATAATATCAGCGTCCAATAAAATTGTGATTCGTTTATAATACCGGTTTGTTATAAAATATTAAAGACGTTACCACCGTAATGTGCGGTTGAGTGCCTCTTTACTATACTTTGCTAATATTACTTACCTATCGTTTCAAATTTATCAGGCCTCAACAACCATTTTACCGGTATTTTCTCCGTTAAATAAACCGAGTAATGCCTTTGGTAAATTTTCAAAACCATGTTCAATTGTTTCGGTAAATTTTAACTTGCCTTCTTTCACCCACTGTGCCAGCATTTTAATTCCTTCAGGAAATTGGGCCTGGTAATTACTTACGATAAAACCCTGCATTAAAACACTTCTTGTGAGTAGCATGGGCTGTAACCTAGGTCCCATAGGGATTTCTGTACTGTTGTATAAAGATATTTGTCCGCACAATGTTATCCTTGCATGGAAATTAATATTCCTTATTACCGCATCTGAAATTTCGCCTCCTACATTATCAAAGTAAACATCTACTCCTTTTGGACAAGCCGCTGCAATTGCTTTGTTCATATCGGGTGTCGTTTTATAGTTGATGGCTTCATCAAAACCAAATTCTTCTGTCAGCATTTTTGTTTTATTATCAGAGCCTGCAATGCCCACCACACGGCATCCTTGAATTTTAGCAATTTGTCCTACCACAATGCCAACAGCTCCTGCAGCACCAGAGACTACCACTGTTTCGCCGGTTTTTGGTTTGCTAATATGCATTAACCCGAAGTACGCTGTCAAACCCGTCATACCTAAAATGCTCATGTAATAGCTTGCAGGTGCTATACTTGTATCAATTTTTTTTATGTCTTTTTCGGTTGCAATAAATTCCTTCTTCCATGGAAGATTGCCGACAACAACATCGCCTGATTTGTAATGGTCTGATTTGCTTTCAATCACTTTTGCCACTACAGCACCGCTGATAGGTTTATCAATTTCAAAAGGGGGAGCATACGATTTTGCGTCATTCATTCTCCCTCTCATGTAAGGATCAACAGAATAATACATACCCTTTAATACTATTTCGCCGTCCTTCATTTCTGGTAGTTCAACTTCCTCCATTCTAAAATTGTCGCTAACAGGTAGTCCTTTTGGCCTTGATGCCAGTACAATTTGATCAGTTTTCATTTCATTCATTTTAGTATTTAGAATATTATTTAATTATCTTTTAGTAAACCTACAAAAAATTAAATATTGTCTTTTGTTGAATGTATTATTAAAAGAAAAAGGGAAAAATAATTTTCCCTTTTTCTTTTGTGCTGTTTTATTATTTATCATTTATATTACTGGTACGTACCAGTTTTTTGTTTAAAAATTCATCTATACCAAGTGACGACAGTTCTCTACCATAACCACTTTGGTTTGTGCCACCAAATGGAAGATCGGGTTGTGTGCCGGTAGGGTGATTAATAAACACCATGCCGGTATTAATTCTCTCTGCGAGCTTTTGACCACGTTTTTCATCTGCTGTAAAAATTGCTCCGCCCAATCCAAACCGGGTTGCATTGGCTAATGCTACTGCTTCGTCTTCAGAACTAACACGATATACAGAAGCAACCGGACCAAACAATTCTTCACTGTATGCCTCAGCATCCTTCGGTATATCTACAAGAATTGTTGGCTCCATAAAATAGCCCTGCATATCAAAACGCTTACCACCTGTTATTAATTTTGCTCCGGCTTTTACAGATTTATCCACTTGTTCTTCCAGACATTCTAATGCCGTTTTGCTGCTTAATGGGCCAAGTTTTGTTTCTTCCAGCATTGGGTCACCAGGTTCCATCTCCTCAAGGGTTGCTTTAAATTTTTCCAGAAATTCGTCATAAACTTTATCCATCACAATAAATCTTTTTGCTGCAGTGCAAGCCTGTCCGCAATTCTGCATTCTGCCTGCAACCGCCCATTTAACGGTCTTATCCATTTCTGCATCTTCCAACACTATAAATGGATCACTGCCTCCAAGTTCCAACACAGATTTTTTTAAATTTTTACCGGCTGTTGCGGCTACACTTGCACCCGCACCTTCACTACCTGTAAGAGAAACAGCTTTAATAATCGGATCTGCAATAAGGTCATTTATTTTATCGGAGCTAATAAAAAGATTGGTATACAATCCTGCGGGCGCTCCTGCATCTGTAAATAATTTTTCTATTGCCAATGCACATTGTGGTACGTTGGAAGCGTGTTTTAGCATAATACAGTTACCGGCCATAATGTTGGGAGCAGCAAATCTGGCTACCTGATAATATGGATAATTCCATGGCTCTATGCCCAATAAAACACCAATCGGTTCTTTTCTAATATACGCCGAACCCTTCTCTGGTGTAAGTGCCGTATCTGCCAAAAATTGCTCGGCATTGGTGGCGTAATATTCATAAATAGATGCACTCAGTTCTACTTCGCCTTTACTTTCTTTTATGCGTTTGCCCATTTCTAAGGTAATGAGTGCCGCTAGTTCATCTGATCTTTCCCTCATCAAATCAGCAACCTTTTTTATTATTTTTTTTCTGTCATCAAAACTATTTTTGCGCCAGGCGTCAAAACAGGTTGCAGCCTTTTGTAGCTTTTCGGCTAACTCCTGTTTACTTATTTCATCAAAAGAGTTTACTGTTTCCTCGGTAAAGGGGTTTACTGTTTTGTATGCCATTGTTTTTTATATTTTTATGTTTGAACAATAAATAAGTTACAAGAACAGTGCCATGGGAAAATTATTAGCGAAAGTTTCGGCGAACAGCGAGCCTTTACTGCGAAGTTGAGAAGAAAGGAAAACCGGCTGTCGCATTTTACAACGGAAGTAATACAAAATAATTAAAGAATTGTGTTAAGAACACCCAACATAATCTTTGGAAAAGTTAGGGTGAAGCTTTAATTTTATCAGGAATAAAAAACAGAAATATTCCTTCTGCCAATATTATTTTAAACTGACATATAATCTACCACAATCCCATTTATCATCATTTTTTTTCCATCGTGACTGACCTTTCCTTTAGCGGGAACTATTATAATTACAGCTGCCTGATGTGCTGCTATTTTTACTTTTGTTGAAGTTGTAATATTCCTTGCAACGAAACTTTGTGATACAGTATTGTACATATCTACAGCGCTTTTACTTTCAACATTTATTAAAATCGTTTTAGTGGAAGCATAGGGATTATAGTACATATAAGAAGGGTAAGCATTGTCATGAAAAAAATCTGTAGCCAGTAAATTTAATTGGAGAATGCCCTTAATATTTGTTGTGCGGATAATGCTTCCAAAAATGCCAACATGTGCACTACCATAAACACTAAACTGAGATTCTTCTGGGTTCTTTCCGGGAACCCAAAGCGGTCCATCACCTTGGGCTACGGGGGCTTTTAAATTTATATGTTCCTGAAAAGATGATTTACGAATGATGCCCTCGTATCCAATCACGCCTTTGGTAACCGAAGCCAGTTGTGGAATGGTTTCATGGTCATCGGGCATGTACTGAGGGTAAAAAAATCTTGCAGTATTGGCTGCGTTCAACATCCATTTACCAATAGCAATTGCATAAGACTGATCATATCGAATCATTGGTACTAATGGCCAGGCAGCGTCATAAGTATTCATTAAAAAACCATATCCTCCATGATCTACGGTACTGCCCACGATGCCGGAAATATCAAATCCATTCCAATTGCCAACTAAAAAGCCCCAGCCCTCCCGGCAAATGGCAGTTCCATCAAATGACCAGTGAAGCATCTTTTTAACATCGTAATTTTTTCCCTGTTCTGCATTTATCATTGCTGCCAGGTAAGGTCCAAATGGCATCAGCACCTCGTAAGTAGGATTTACGGGTTGCGACTGCAAAGCAGTTAATGCACTCATTGCGCCTTTCAAATAGCGAGGATCGCCAAATTTTTTATACGCTGAATATAATACATAAGCATGGCCAGCCGCTATATCGGGCTGGGCACAAATATTATTTTTCATGGGTTTCATTTGATGATAATCAAAATAGGACCAGTTGTAATTACCATTCAATATGGAATCAGCTTTATAAAATTTTTCTGCAATGCTCCTCGCTATTTCTTCAAAACCCGGTTGGTTTGGATATTTATCGTAAATGCCGTAAAATAAAACATTAGGATATACATCATACCACCAGTCACGGCCATATCCGCCACCAAGCAGCGCTACCTCGGGTGCAGTATTGTTCATCATAATATTCCAACCGGTTTCTTTGTTAAAATAATTTTTCAACATACCTACGTAATTCAGGTTTTGCCGATTGCTTTTATCAATTCCTACTAAAGTGGCACCCAAAACACCGCCCATTGTTGCAAGAGCTTCATGAAACATTCCTTTATTATTGGTTCCCTGGCGCACATCGGCAACAGCTGTATATAATCCAACAACATTTTGCGGAAAGTTTTTCTTACTGCTATCTATCCACACCATTGGCCAAAATTTACCATTGGCATTAAAGTCATACACTATGCTGTCAAACCGCAGGGCCAGCTTTCTGTAATCAATTATCTGCAATGGTTTTGGAAGATCAGCCATTTGCTCTACACGTGATAATTTTTGTTGTTTGACCTGTGCTGCTGCAGTCATTTGAAAAGAAATAAAAAGCATGCAGGGAAAAATAATTTTGAAAATAACATTCATAATTTTTGATTTATTCTTATATAGTTTATGCCTTTTTTATACAGCCTTTCTGTTACTTGGATTAGAACTTTTATAGCAATAGTTACATCATAAGAGGATCATTGGTTTTCTCTATAAATAATAAATCCATTTTGTTTAAGCAGGATGTTTCCCATTAATATTTTTGCTCCCTTTGGCATAATGATTTTCTTTTCTTTCCCAAAATTAATTACCACGGTAATTTTATCAGACTCAAAAGACCTGGTAAATAAAATCTGGTTGTTTTTATATTCAAGTCTGTCGTATTTGCCATACTGCAACGTCTTCTCTTTGTTTCTTAAAACAATCAATGCGGTATAATTGTTTAGTATAGAATTTTTTTTCTTTTCTAAATCCGTTACATTTATTTGGCTGTAATTTTCGTTAATTTTAATCCATGGTTTACCAGTTGAAAAACCGGCAAAAGCATTTCCATTCCATTGCATTGGGCTGCGTGATTTATCCCTATTATACTCATTGCCTTCAATAAGTGCGTTGGCCGGTGTTTTTCCTGTTGAAAGTGCCATTCGAAAATGTGTTTTACCTTGTATATCTGCTATTTCTTCAACCCGCTGAGCAATGATATTCTTCATGCCAATCTCTTCTCCATAATAAATAAAAGGAATCCCTTTTGCGGTAAGCATTAGTGCGGCAAGTGCCAAAGCTTTGTCTGTATTTCCATCCGCCAGCCGGTCTATCATACGGGGCATATCGTGACTACCAAAAAATAAGGTTGGATAGCTCTGCATGTTTTTTTCCATGCTTTGCATTTCATCAAAAATACGTTGGCTTGAAAATTTAGGGATGCTTCCAAAGTTGAAATTGAAAACCACATCCAACAGTTCCGGAGATTGATATTTTTTCAGCACTTCTATTTTATCACTTCCAATTTCCCCCACAATAAAACGATCCTTATATTCATTCACAACAGCTTTAATCTTCTTCATGGCGGCTTTAACCCCTGCCTGGTCAATATCATTTTTATGCTGCTGCACGCCATCTTTTATTGGATTATCAGCTTTAATGCCATCGGTTGTTAGAAAATTAATTACATCCAGCCTAAACCCATCTACGCCTAGGTTTAACCAATAACGAAGTACATTTTGGATTTCACTAACAACTTTTGGATTGGACCAGTTGAGGTCGGCCATTCTGGTATCGAACTTATGATAATAGTATTGGTTTGTCAGCGTATCTTTTTGCCAGGCGCTTCCTCCAAAAAATGATTCCCAGTTATTGGGTTTATTTTTCCAGATGTAATAATTCCGGTAAGGATTAGTAATAGATTTTTGTGATTCAATGAACCATTTTGAATTGGTAGAAGTATGATTGAGCACCATATCCATAATTACCTTCATCCCTCTTTTGTGTGCCGCTGATAAATACTTTTTAAAGTCATTTGTATTGCCATAAATGGAATCAATATCGTAATAGCTTGTTACATCATAACCATTGTCTACTTTGGGCGATTGTAAAAAAGGAGTAAGCCAAATACCCTTCACCCCTAACGATTGTAGGTAATCTAGTTTGCTGGTCATGCCTTTAAAATCTCCATATCCGTTACCATCACTATCGGCATAGCTGGGCATGTATATTTCGTAAAAAACTGATTCCTTCCACCAATTTTTTACTATACTTTTTTCTTTAATAAATGCAAAACAAAAAATAATGGTAGCGGTTGCTAACAAAATTGCTGATAAGGTGGTTATTTTATAATTTGTTTTCAGGTGGTTAATTTTAATCAGATGATTACTTTTTGTGCCCAGAATTTTTATATCTCTACTTCTGCTACTTTACCCAGCACTTTCAAATCAATTTTCTGTTCCTGCGGAGTAAGCAATTTGCCTTGAGCAATGATTTTTTTTGCGACAAATATGGAGCATAACTGTAACACGCCAATGATGACCACTGCATATCTTAGAGCAATTTCGGCAGAGCCATAGCTGGCCATTAAAAGAAAGGTGGCAGCACCTGAAAACCGACCGATATACAATCCTGCTTCGTGGTTAAGAATATAAGCAAACTCGCTTCTTTTTTCAATTTTGGAAACAATATCAATTACCTGGAATTGAATTGGAAAATAAGCAAGATCCATCAAAGGTTTTGCGATCAGCAATAATAAAATAAAGATTATCACGCCTAATTGACTGAACAAAATACCGTTTACAGCAGCGCCAAAAGCAAATAAGGAAAGCCCTGATACAAATATTTTTATCCTGTCAGAGGGTTTAGAAATGCGGCCCAATACATACATAATGATTGCTGCAATTATTGCACCTATTGAAGTTGCTGTTCCCAATGCGCCCTCATTGCCAAAGAATTTTAATATCAACATGGCGGGTGCTGTAACCAAAAACCCCTGTGCCAAACCTTTTAAAGACGCTAATGTTAACAGCCTGTACCAAAGTGGATGAAATTTAAAGAAGATATATTTTTTTTCTCCGGGATTTTTAAAAGTTCCTCTGAAACATACAACAGATGCTAAAATAGTTATTGCAAAAACGACACCGGTAATGATTAAATATGCATTGTGTTTTTGTGCATCGCTTATTTGAGAATCTATAAATAAACCGATGGTAATCGGAATGATTACAGAAATGATTGTATAAAATAATGTTTCCATTCCGTAATAATAATTGCGGTTACTATCATTTGTAATAGAGAGTGCAAGGCAATCTCTGTTGGCCCAGTAAAAGCCAAAACTAAGCCCCATTATTATACCTGCTGATGCAATACCCAATGTATTCAGTTCGTGCAACGACATCATTACAACCATAGATACTCCGCTCAATATCATACCGGCAGAAAACAATTTACGAATGTCAAAATGTTTTAAGAGGAATCCGTTTAAAAGGAAAGTTAAAGGTATACCTGTGTAAATTGTTAATTGATAAATGACCACTTTGGTAATATCGCCATTAGTATTACGCATAATATAAGCTGCTACAAAAGTGTCAATAACAGGCAGCACAAATGCATATACAAGATTAGTAAAAATGAGTATTTTAAAATTATGCGGCTGGCTTTTAAAATGATCAATTTCTATTTTTAATTTGTTGCTCATGGTCTATTTTAAAAGTGAAAATATTTCTTTTATTGAGAATCTGGCACCGCATATAAATTCGTCTGAAGCACCGTAATAAACATTAATAGTATCTCCATCAGGGCTTACAATATGCCCATTGGTAAATACTACATTGCCAAAAAAGCCGCTGAATTCATACGTTGTAGAAGGCACCATGATTGGATCTTCTGTTCGGGCAATTACTTTTGACGGGTCATTAAGATCCATTAAAAAAGCACCCAGGCAATATTGATGCTGTTGATTGGCGCCATGATAAATTTCCAGCCAGCCTTTGTCGGTTTTAATGGGTGCTGCACCTGCGCCTACTCTGGCACTGTCCCAGGCATCATTCCTGGTTTTAATAATGCACCGGTGATTACCCCAATGAATACCATCCGGCGACTCTGCGAGCCATATATAATTGCCTCCAATATCAACACTGCTCGGGCGATGTAAAGCATAATACAAACCATTGATGCGTTCTTCAAAAATGGCGCAATCCTTATTATGTGGGGGCAACATCATTCCAAACGTTTGAAAATTTTTCCAATCGGTGGTAGTTCGTAATCCAACGCCGACACCATTATCTGATACTGCTGTAAATGTGAGCCAATATTTATTTTCAAGAAAACTGACCCGGCAATCCTCCACACCAAATGTTTGTAAAATGCCTTCTCCCATCAATGATTGATAACCTTCAGGTTCATAAAAATGTATTCCGTCATCACTGCAAAGTAATCTGAGGTGAGATAATGTGGTTAGGTAATCTACACCCCTGTAATTGATTACTCTTGCATCAGTTGCTATTAATTCAGGATCATTTTTAGATAGCTCAATAATTTTGATGGCACCTGTTTCGGTAAGGATGGGAAAAGACAGAATATTTTCTTTCTGCGCAGGCCGCTCTGCTACTCTCGCTATCAGCCATGTTTTATTCTGGTATTGAAACACACCCGGATTTAGCAAACAGGTAATTTCAAGCCCGTCGCTGCTTGCGTTTAGGTCTGAAGGGGATAGCAAGGGGTTTTCAGCAAAACGTTTCGCAATGTCTTTCATACAATCATTTTTATGAAGATATAATATAAGTACAGAGTTTGAATCTTAAAATAAATTGGCAAATATTAAATAACAAATGCGTGTTTGTTTGATTTGCACATGCTATGCTCTTTTAAAAAAATTAAATAAAAAAAGGAAGATTCTCCGGCAAATTTTTATCCAATTGAATAAAATATATGGTACTTAAAATTTAAAATATTTTGCCCCAAACATAGCCTAAAGAAAGTAACAGAATTGCCGCACCTTCCCAAAATAATTGCTTCAAATGAAAAAAATAATAACCGGAGTTTGTGTAAAAGGTCCAAAAGGTGCGTCAAGTGCATTTTACTTTTCAGCTTCATCACGGCTCTTGCCTAACCACTGAACTAATGTACTTTATTTCATCATCATCAACGCACTCATTGTTTCTATACCATCAAATAAATTACCAAGGCGAATATTTTCATTTTCTGCATGTTGGTTATTGTCATGGTTAGCTATGGGCACAGTTACAGTTGTTGCACGTAAGTATTTTTCGAATAAATAAAGTGGAAGACTGCCACCCATAGTGGGCTGCAACACAATTTGATCTTTGGTTGTCTTTTTAACGGCGGCAATAACTTTTTGTATAATTGGTAAATCCATAGATGTACGTTGCGCATTCATACCATCTTCTCCCGGTAAAATTTTTATGATTTTTGCATATTTATTTCTCTCTTCATCGGTAGGTTCATTTTCAGTTACATAATAACCCTTTGCTTTTATGTGATTGATTACTTTTTGTTGCTGCCTTTTCCAGTCGTTACCTAATACCAATCTTAAATCGAGCACTGCGGTTGCATAGGTAGGTATTTGATTGGAAGCCATTTTGCCTACATTACCGCTTTGCATGCCATTTATATTTAAGGATGGTTGGTTGACGGCTTCGCTTAGTGTCATTCCCTGCATATCAACATTCGTTATGCCCAGTTCTTTTTTCATTTGTTCGTCCACAAGCGGTACTTCTTGCAGTGCTTTTTTTTCTGACGGTTTCAATGGCGTTACATCATCATAAAATCCTTTAATAGTTACCCGGCCATTTTCATCTTTCATAGAGGATAATAATTTTACAAGCATCATAGCGGGGTTAGGCGCCCAGTTGCCGTAATGACCACTATGCAATGGTCTTTTAGACGCAAAAACTGTAAGGTCGAGATGTGTATCGCCACGAACGCCAAATACAATCTGTTTTTTTCCGGACTGGTGCACCGGGCCGTCACATATAATCCACAGGTCAGATTGAAGTAAAGTCCTGTATTTTTCGAGTATCTCGTTAAGATGTGTAGAGCCCGCTTCTTCTTCGCCCTCAAAGAAAAATTTAATATTACAGCCAGGGGTTAATCCGCTTTTATTGATGGCAGCATACCCATTTAAAATAGCGGCTATACCTGCTTTGTCGTCAGATGCGCTGCGTGCATATATTCTCCAGTCTCTGTTGTATTTTTCATCTGGCGGGAACGTTATTTGGCTACCATTTTTGTCTATTGCATTGGTAAGTAATTTTGGTTGAAACGGCTCCAATCCTTTTGCCCATTGAGCCGGGTTAACTGGCTGCCCATCATAATGCGCATAAAAAATAAGCGTTTGTTTGGCGCCGGGCATCATTACTTCGCCATATACAACGGGCGGTACACCTGTTGCTGTTGCATTTAAAAGCTGTACTTTTTCAATGCCTCTTTTACTCATCATATCCATTATAAAAGCGGCATTCTTTTGTTGGCCTGCTGCATCTGCAGCAACATTAGGTAACGAAAGAAATTGAGAAAATTCAGTGATAATTTTGCCCGCATTTTTAACTCCGTAATTTCTTATAGTTATTACCTCAGGTGATTGAGCTGAAACAAAATGACTCGTTAATAAAAATAGGAGGTGTAGAAAAAAGAATTGTTTCATTAAATTATTTTAATTGTGTAAGTTTTGTTTGATCCAAAATATTAAAATAAAGCGCTGTCACAAGTCAATTCATAACTTTAATTCAATATTTTTTCCTGTTAATTGTAAATTTCCTCGGGTAATAACCTGCAATATGCCATAGATACTAAGGCTGAACCAACCCATAACCTTTTGGAAAAATAATATCAATCAGCTTCAATCTATTAGTTTAAAATACTTGCATCTTTTTCTATCACTGCTTTTTCTTCCTCTTTTATTTTTGCCCAGCCACCCGCTACATTGCGTACATTGTTTATGCCTTCTTTTTTTAAAATCGACAGAGCGATTACACTGCGATAGCCTCCACCGCAATGCACATATAGGTTTTCTTGTTCTTCAAACTGAGCAAGTAGCGCTACATTCGTCATATCGCTTAATGGTAAATTTACAGATCCTTTTAAATGTCCATCAGCGTGTTCAACTTCCCTTCGCACATCAACTATTATTAGGTTGGGGTCATGCGGTATATCCATCATCAACTCATCTGGCTCCACATCAATAATCATGTCCGTTTTTTCTCCCGCATTCAGCCATGCTTCAAAGCCTCCTGTTAATACGCCACACATCTTATCAAAACCTACCCTAGCAAGGCGTACAACGGTTTCTTCTTCTTTACCTAAGGGTGTTATTAAAATAATTTTTTTATGAAATGGCAAGAGGCTTCCGGCCCACTCTGCAAAGCGACCTTCCAGCCCAATAAATAACGAACCGGGTATAAAACCTGCAGTAAATTCTGCAGCAGGTCTTGTATCTAAAACAACCAAATCTTCTTTTGCAAGTTTTTTAAACTGCTCAATGGTCAAAGGTTGTAACCCCCTTTTTTTCACGGTATCAATAGCTTCATATCCTTGTTGGTTTATGCCGGCATTTACTGTAAAATAAACCGGCGCAGTAGAAAGACCGTTTGTTACCGCCGTTATAAAATCTTCTTTGGATTGAGGCTGCAATGCATGGTTTGTTTTTCTTTCTTCCGCCATAGTGCTAAATGTATTGGGGCCTAGGTTTTTGCCGCAGCTGCTGCCGGGGCCGTGCGCAGGGTAAACGATCACATCATCTGGCAGCGGTAATATTTTTTGGGTAATGGTATCGTACATAATTCCTGCAAGTTCTTCACTGCTTAGGTCGCCACTGCTCAGGTCTGGTCTGCCCACATCGCCCACAAACAAAGTATCTCCCGTAAATATTGCCTTGGGTATATCAGCTTCATCCATTAATAAATAGCACGTACTTTCTAATGTATGACCTGGCGTGTGTATTACTTTAAAACTTAAATTACCAAGTTTATAGATTTGTCCGTCTAAAGCATTTTCTATTTTAAAATTTGTTTTTGCACCCGGACCGTAAATGATGGGTGCGCCTGTTGCATTGCTTAAATCAATATGGCCGCTCACAAAATCAGCATGAAAATGCGTTTCAAAAATATATTTTATCATTGCTTTTCTTTCTTTTGCCATCAAAATATATTCTTCAATATCTCTCAACGGATCTATAATGGCTGCTTCGCCATTGCTTTCAATATAATAAGCAGCTTCGCTAAGGCAGTTTGTATAAAGTTGTTTTATGTACATATTTTTTCTTTTATGACTGCATGCAATTTACAAAATAAAAAAGCGTTCCGGTTTATCGGAACGCTTTTTAAATGCTGTTTTTTGGACTTTAAGCTACCAAATCATCAACCAAACTTGTAATTTCATCTATACGTTTGTAATTAACGGTATAGTAAATAAACTTACCGTCACGTTGTGTACTTACAATGCCCGCTCTGCGTAAAATAGCAAGGTGTTGCGATGCTACAGATTGCTCTAAGCGCATACGTACATAAATTTCTGTAACAGTAATTTTCTTTTCTGTTTCAACAAGCGTTAGAATTTGTTGCCTTAATTTGTGATTCAGTGCTCTTAAAACAAGAGCAGCTTTTTTTAAATTGTGATAATTAATTTTTAAAACATTATCACTGGAATCTAATGCAGACTTTATCTGCTCATCGGTTTGAGTTGCAATCATGACTTTTCGGGGGATTTTAAAGTATTTGAAGTGTTTGATCAATACAAATATAAGAAATACTGTGCATCTGAATTTGTTCAAATATGTTAAAAATGAAATCGCACAAATTTAATTTCCGTTATAAAATTCTTTTGCGTAGAGTGGGGCTGCAGCTGCAAGCGGAGCAAATAATTTTTCTACAAATTTTTTGTAAGATAACATGTTGATTGAATTATATATAGATCCAATTGTTGCAAACAAAGCGTAATCATTAACAGATGTATTTTTAAATTTTTGCATCCCATTTCCGAAAAACAGAATTTTATTTTTCTTTAAATATTGTTCATAAAAATATTCATTTAAAACAACTGCATGTGCAGGCACAATTTCTTCTAAATGTTGGTTATAAAGCGCTGTGTAAACTTCCATACGGCGTGCATCTATCATTGGGCAATAGTGAAGGGTTTTGTCTGGTTCTTGGGCTTGCATAGTGTGTGCCATAGCTTCCAATGTACCTATTGTAATTAGCGGAATAGTTAATGCATAACAAAATCCTTTTGCAGCGGCAAGCCCAACCCGTAGACCCGTGTATGAGCCGGGGCCAATGGTACAGCCAATTGCATCAATCTCATTTAATGGTATTAGTAAATCGTTTGTAAGTTCTTGTACAGCACTGTGTATAAAAGATGCGTGTTGTTTTTGTATATCATTTGTAAGATGCTTCAATATAACGCCATCTTTAGCCATGCTTACGGTTGCTGTTTCAAGCGAACTGTCAATGTTTACAATAATAGCCATTATATTTTTTTATTTGCTGCTACCAATCCTGCCGAGGGAAAAAATCTTTCATTAGAAAGAGAGAGTTTTTGCAGCAATGCATAAACTTGGTGCACACCTATTTTTTTGCACCACTCAAACGGACCATACGGATAATTGGTACCGAGTTTCATAGCAATATCAATATCGGCTTCTGTACTCACTGTTTCATCTTTTGCAAAGTAAGCTTCATTAATAATCATGGCAATAATTCTTGCACTTACAAACCCTGGTTCATCTGGCACAGCAATGTATTTTTTATTTAGTTGTTGCAATGCTTTCGCCGCTTCAATGTTTACCTCTCCTGCAATTTCCCATAGGTTAGTTTCAATAAAGCCCGGCCATGCATTTAATCTTATAATATTTTTGTTGTGATGATTCTCCACCAGAGTTGCTGCCATACTGTTTATAAAAACAGGCTTTGTTATGCTGCTATAATCTTCACCGGCATTTTCCCTCAGGTCAAAATAAGCATCAACATTTTTAGCTGCAAAAAATGTATCTTTTGTATTTGTAAATCGCCATGTAATATCTTCCCCTTTGGTTTGTAAAAAATTAAAAACACCATCTTTAGCCAAAACTATAATTTCCATTATATCATTTTCAGCAAAAATACGTCCTATAAAGAGGATATATTTGTCGTATAAAAAAAATATTGATTATGGATAAAGTTATTATTAAAACAGCGTTGGCACCTGCTCCCATTGGGCCATATAACCAGGCTGTAAAAGCGGGTAACATGTTGTTTGCATCAGGGCAAATAGCACTAAATCCCGCAACGGGCGAATTGGTAAATGCTACCATTGCTGAAGAAGCAAACCAGGTAATGAACAACATCGCTGCTATTTTAAAAGAAGCAGGCGCAGGCTTTAATAACATAGTAAAGACCACTATCTTTCTAAGTGATATGAGTTTATTTGCCGAAGTAAATGAAATATATGGCAGCTATTTTAGCCGAGATTATCCTGCAAGGGAAACCGTTGCGGTTAAAGGGCTTCCTAAAAATGTAAACATAGAAATAAGCATAACAGCATTTTTATAACTATGATATTAATCACTGCAAAAGTTCATCCTTATTTAATTGAAACCTTTCATACCAAAGGTTATAAAGTATTATATGAACCTGAAATTTCTTACGTTGAATTATTGGCTATTGTACATAAGGCAACGGGACTTGTGGTAACTACCAGGTTAAAAATTGACAAAGCTGTAATAGATGCTGCTCATGATTTGCAATGGATCGGTCGCCTTGGCAGTGGTATGGAATTAATTGATACTGAATATGCAGCTACTAAAAATATAGCATGCATCAGCAGCCCTGAAGGCAACAGAAATGCAGTGGGTGAACATGCACTTGGTATGTTACTTAACCTTACAAATAAAATAACAAAAAGCAGTGGCGAAATAAAAGAAGGTAAATGGGTGCGGGATGAAAACAGGGGTATAGAAATATCAGGTAAAACAATTGGCATAATTGGTTATGGAAATACTGGAGAGGCATTTGCAAAAGTGCTTTCAGGTTTTGATGTGACCATGTTAGGCTACGATATTAATAAAAATGGTTTTGGCGGTCAGTTTATCCGGGAGGCCGATCTTGAACAGATTTGCCGGTATGCTGATGTAATCAGTTTTCACGTGCCGCTAAGTGATGTTACAAAGCACATGGTTAACGATGTTTTTTTTGATAAACTGAAAAATAATCCTTTTATCATCAATACTTCCCGCGGTAATGTCGTTGAAACTGCGGCGTTAATTACTGCTTTACAAAATGGCAAAATAAAAGGTGCAGCATTAGATGTGCTGGAAAATGAGAAGCTCGAAACCTTATCATCAATAGAAAAGGAGCAAATGGATTTTCTATTAAGTCAGGATAATGTGCTCATTACACCGCATATTGCCGGCTACAGCAATGAGGCTTTCTTAAAAATGAGCGAAGTGCTTATCACCAAGCTTAAACAGCTTAAAATTGCCTGATATTAGACAGTTATCTAAAAGACTTTTCCTTATATTTGTACAAATACAACGCTCTGGCAAAATGGAGCGTTGTATTTTTTTTAGTAAAACTCAAAACGATTTGTATGTCGGATACTAATTATGTAACACAGGAAAACTTTGACAAACTTCAGGTAGATCTTCACAGATTAAAAAGTGTAGACAGACATGCGGCAAGTGCAGCTATTGCTGAAGCGAGAGAAAAGGGAGATCTTAAAGAAAATGCAGAATACGATGCGGCCAAAGAAGCCCAGGGTTTGCTAGAAGCAAGAATTAATTATTTGGAAGGAGTGGTTTCTACTGCACGTATTTTAGACGAAACAACTATTGATACCAGCAGGGTTAGTATTTTAACCAAAGTAACGCTACTCAATTTAATCACTAAAAAAACAGTTACCTATCAAATTGTTTCAGAAAACGAAGCTGATTTAAAGCAGGGCAAAATCTCCGTAACATCACCAATTGGCAAAGGTTTGTTGGGTAAGGTAAAAGGTGAAATTGCAGAAGTGAATGTCCCTGCCGGTGTTTTAAAGTTTGAGGTAAAGAAAATTTCTATCTAGCAGAATTTAATAGATTTACAACCCGTTCCACCGATGAGAACGGGTTTTTTATTTTACAAATCAGTTATAACAATGTCTATATTTTCTAAAATAATTTCAGGCGAAATACCTTCATATAAAATTAAAGAAGATGAAAACTTTATTGCTTTTTTAGATGTGTTTCCTTTGGTTAAAGGGCATGTACTTGTTGTACCTAAAATGGAGGTTGATAAACTTTTTGATTTGCCGGATAACTTACTTTCGGAAATGCTGGTATTTGCCAAACCAATTGCTCATGCTATTGAGCAAAACTTTGAATGCAAGCGTTGCGGTATCAGTGTAATTGGCCTCGAAGTGCCACATGCACACCTTCATCTTGTTCCCATCAACACCGCAGATGATTTAAATTTCACACGCCCTAAAACATCTTTTCCTCCAGATGAAATGACAGCAATTCAAAAGCAACTCATCAGTAAATTAGTTGATTAATAATCTTGACAGACTTTTAGAAATGAGTGGAAAAAAATTTTAACCCTGCTTAACTCTTTTTGGATTGTTAGTTATAAAACTCTTCCAGTTATTTTTATTTCCGCTGCCGAGTGTGAGGAAATTGCTTTCCTGAAAATGATGGCAAAGCGCCACTGCTAAAGCATCAGAGGCATCAAGCGTTGTATGTTCTCCTTCAAATTTCAAAATAGACTGCAGCATTTTTAATACCTGCAGCTTATCTGCGTTGCCGTTGCCGGTTATAGACTGTTTTACTTTTTTTGGGGAGTATTCTGTAACTGATAATCCAGCCTGCATGGCGGCTGCTATGGCAACGCCCTGTGCACGTCCAAGTTTAAGCATGCTCTGTACATTCTTTCCAAAAAACGGTGCTTCAATAGCAAAGCAGGTAGGCTTGTGTTCCTGTATAATTGCAACAACCGTACTATGTATTTTTTCTAAGCGTTCGTAAGCATCCTGCTTGGCAGATAATTTTAAAACGCCCATATCCAGCAGCGATACTGTTTTGTCTTTCACTTTTATAATGCCGTATCCCATTACAATTGTACCGGGATCTATTCCTAAAATTATTTTTGTTGTCTTTTGCAATACGGGCACTATTTTTACCAAAATTTATATCTGCGCAAAAGTATTAAAATATTATTCAACTGGTTTCTCGGTCCTTTAATTTTCTTGTTTCTTTGTTGGAGTTTATACAAACAGGTCACCCACCAGCCCGATCTTGCAATGAGGTGGAGGCAAATAAAAAGCAGTTTTGAAAATCCTGTATTGTGGTTTGCATTTTTTCTGATGCTCTTAAATTGGGGAATCGAAGCTTTAAAATGGCAACTACTTCTTCGACCTCTAGAAAAACTATCCTTTATAAATTCTTTTAAAAGTGTGCTGGCGGGTTGCAGCATAACCATGCTTACGCCAAACCGTGTTGGTGAATACGGCGGGCGTATTTTGTATGTTAAGCAAGAGAACCGCTTAGATGCAATACCATTAACTATTTTAGGAAGTGTAAGCCAGCTTTTTGTAACAGTACTTATGGGCACACTAGGCCTTATTTATCTGAAATATTTTAGTCAGGATAAGCAGCTTTTTAATTCTTTGCCTGCATACACAGCAGATATTTTATTGTACATAAGTACATCTGGAGCTGTGTTTTTAATACTTATTTATTTAAGGGTTGGCTTATTGGTAAGGTTATTAAAGAAAATAAAATCGTTAAGAAAATTAGCTGCACACATTGTATTGTTGGATACATTTTCAGGTAAACAATTGTTAAGAATTTTGTTTTTATCTTTTTTACGGTACATGGTATTTATTTTGCAATTTGTTTTGCTTCTGCAAATAATGCAGGTGCAGATAAGTTTTTTAACATGTTTTAGGTTACTTACAGTTTTTTATCTCGTAATGGCAATTGCGCCGACTATAGGGTTTACAGAGTTACCTATTAGAGTCGCTGCGAGCCTTGAAATATTGCAGCTCTACAGCAATAATTTCCTTGGTATTCAGGCAGCATCTTTGGGCATTTGGATAATTAATTTAGTGATACCTGCCATTGTAGGAAGCTTGCTGATTTTAGGAATTAAAATTTTAAAAGACAAATGAAAAATTATACCAAATTATTTTATTGTGTGCTTGCGTTTTCGTTTATGACATCTTTTTCCTTCGCACAAAAAGTCGATTTTTGTGGTATAAGAAACTCTGCTTTTTTGCCCGGTGAAAAGATTGTTATGAAGGTTTATTACAATGCAATGGGGGCTTTCATTGGTGCAGGTGAAGCTAGTTTTACAACAGCATTGGAACGTTTTAACGGCAAACCGGTTTACCATTGCGTTGGCGAAGGCAAAACCTATTCTTTCTTCGATAATTTTTTTAAAGTAAGAGATAAATATGAAAGTTATGTAGATACTGCAACCATGTCGCCAATAAAATTTATCAGGAATGTGGAGGAGGGAAAAATAAAAATATACAATAATGTAACTTTTAACCAGACATCCAATACTGCTGTAAGTACAAAAGGTGTTTTTAAAATATCTGATTGCATGCAGGATGTTGTAAGCGCCATGTATTATGCAAGAAATATAAACTGGAACAAATATAAGCCCGGTGATAAAATTCCGTTTGATATGTTTTTGGATGATGAAGTTTACCACCTGTATATTCGGTACCTGGGTAAAGAAAAAATAAAAACACAGTATGGAAAATTTAATGCAATAAAATTTAAACCATTGCTCATAAAAGGAACCATGTTTGAAGGCGGCGAAAAAATGACTGCCTGGGTGAGTGACGATCCCAACCATGTTATTCTGAGGGTGGAAAGCCCCATTTCTGTAGGGAATGTAAAGGTAGATATGATGGGTTATTCAGGACTTAGATACCCAATGACTTCATTAATTTCTTTTAAGTGATTTTTGTATTTATTTTTCTCTTTTGGCAAACAATTAAAGTTGAAAAAGACATGTTATCCAAAAGCGACAGGATTTGCCTACCCGGCAGGAAGGTAGAAATGAGAGGCCGGCGGTGCAGCAAAGCGTAACAAGAACCTGAAACAAATAGCTTAAAAAAAATGTTTTATAGTTGAGTAAATCTGAAAAATCTGTGACCCATCACGCTCATAGATTTTAACGGATTTTCATAAGTTCTTTTGGTCTTCGTGTTGTTGGTCTAGCATACTTATAAATGTTGAAAAAAGAGATATCACCGAATAGCCCGTACAGCAGATCTTAAAAGCACTACAGCCCACCGCCCTCAAAATAAAATACACGAAAAAAGCCCAAGATTAATTGGGCTCTGTTCTTGTATCTTTTGTCTAAAATCTTATGTCATTTCCTTACACATCTATCTTAGCATACTTAGCGTGGCTTTCAATAAATTCTCTGCGTGGTGGTACTTCGTCGCCCATCAGCATAGAGAAAACGCCATCAGCATTTGTAAGGCTATCAATAGTAATTTGCTTTAAAGTACGGGTTGCAGGGTTCATGGTTGTTTCCCAAAGTTGGTCTGCATTCATTTCTCCCAAACCTTTATAGCGCTGGATGTTTACACTTTCATCTTTGCCGCCACCAATTCTTGCAGTTTCTACTTTACGCTCGGCATCGTCCCATGCATAGGCCTGTTCTTTTCCTTTTTTTACAAGATACAAAGGTGGCTGTGCAATATAAACGTATCCGTTTTCTACAAGTTCTTTCATGTAGCGGAAAATAAACGTCATTATCAATGTTGCAATGTGGCTGCCATCCACGTCTGCATCCGTCATTATTATTAATTTGTGGTAGCGGAGCTTTGAAATGTCCAATGCTTTTGCATCTTCTAATGTTCCTATTTTTACCCCGAGTGCGGTAAACATATTGCGTATTTCTTCGTTGTCATAAATCTTATGTTCCATAGCTTTTTCCACATTAAGAATTTTACCTCTCAATGGCAGTATTGCTTGGAAACTTCTGTCACGGCCTTGTTTTGCTGTTCCACCTGCAGAGTCCCCTTCTACCAAAAACAACTCACAACGGCCAGGGTCTTTATCGGAGCAATCTGCCAGTTTACCCGGCAAACCACCACCTACCAAAACCGTTTTACGCTGTACTAATTCTCTTGCACGTTTTGCTGCTGCCCTTGCCTGTGCAGCTAGTATCACTTTCTGGATAATTGTCTTGGCATCCTTGGGATTTTCTTCCAGGTAATTTTCCAATACCCGGCTTAATGTAGTATCTACAATACCACTCACTTCATTGTTACCAAGCTTACTTTTTGTTTGTCCTTCAAATTGTGGCTCGGGTACTTTTACTGAAATGATAGCTGAAATCCCTTCTCTAAAATCATCTCCCTCAATGGCAACTTTTGCTTTTTCAAACATGCCATTTTTTTCGCCGTATGATTTAAAAACACGTGTAATACTGCGGCGAAAACCGGCTACGTGTGTACCGCCTTCAATAGTATTTATATTATTTACGTAGCTAAAAAGGTGCTCGGAATAACCTGCATTATAAGTCATGGCTACTTCCACCACTACATTATTTTTTTCGTCATACCCATCGCAATAAATAACAATAGGTATCAATGGGCTGCGACCGGCTTTCTTATCCAGGTATTCTACAAACTCTACGATACCACCTTCGCTATAAAAAGTTTTAGTATAATATTTTCCATCCTCTTCTTTTTCTCTAAAATCGTTTAATATTATATTTATTTTTTTATTTAGAAAAGACAATTCTCTTAAACGACCTTCTAAAATGTCTCTTTTATATTCAGTGGTTAAAAAAATGCTTTTATCAGGCCAGAAGTGTACATGTGTACCTGTATGCTCGCTGGTACCAATTTCCCTTACCGCATATTGCGGAACGCCAATACAGTATTCCTGCTCGTATTTTTTACCATCCCTGTTTACTGTAGCAATTAATTTTGTACTGAGTGCATTTACGCAACTTACACCCACACCATGCAAACCGCCAGATACTTTGTAAGTATCCTTATCAAACTTACCACCCGCATGCAAGACCGTCATTACAATTTCCAGTGCCGATTTATTTTCTTTTTTATTGATCCCTGTTGGAATACCACGACCATCATCCTCTACAGAAATGGAATTGTCTTCATGAATAATAACGGTAATATTTTTACACCAGCCTGCAAGTGCTTCGTCAATAGAGTTATCTACAACTTCATAAACCAGGTGGTGAAGACCTTTTTCCCCGGTATCTCCAATGTACATACTAGGGCGTAAACGAACAGCTTCTAAACCTTCCAAAACAGTTATGCTGTCAGCACCATAAACGGGCATTACAGCTTCTGGTAAAACTTCATTTTCTATACTCATAATTGGTAACAAACTTTATAAATCGAATGCGAGCGAAGTTAAGTAAAACGGATCGTTTTTCAACCCTAAAAAACAGGTGTTTTAAACCATTTGCCAACATCTTTTATAATAAAATCATTTGTATTTTAGTTCTTTTACATGCAAAAAATTAAAAGAAATTAATCATAAAAATTACTACTTAATTAATAAAATTTTAAGAAATTCTTTGTGATTAAAAATCCATTTGCGAAATAAGATAAAATAATCACAAATTTGGATTCATTTTTGATTCATGTTGCAACACCAAATGTTAAAGTTCAAAATTTATTTTCTCATCTAACTAATGTTCGTTAGTTTTACATTATGACAATATTGGCACAAGATATTTTATCGCTAGCGCAGAGACAACCCTTTTTACAGGAAGACCTGCACCTTCTACATGAAGTCGATCGTAACGTTCCGGGGTCTATTCATTATTCTATTAAAAGATATAAAAGGCAGCCTCAATGGTCCATTGATGATACTGGTATTTTAGAATACATGTATATAACAAATGATGAGGTTTCCAACAATCTGCAACTGAAATTTTGTTTAAGTGGAAACATTTATTGTGATCATAAACATACTGAATGTGATAATTGCAAGGGTAACAGTACCAAAAATTGTTCTGATAAAGCCGAAACAATTGATGTATTGAGTTTTAGTTTTTCTCCTTCATATTTGCAACAGTTCGTAAAAGCCAATAAAAATTCACCATCATTTTCAGATCATGTCTTGGCATTTACACATAAAAATTCTTTCAGCAAAATTTTACCTCTTTGCGGTAAAACAAGAATGGCTATTGATGCGCTGTTAAACCATACCTATATAGATACACATGCAAATATCTTTGTAAATGCACAAATGCAGATTTTACTTTTGTATAGCATGGATTGTATGTTGGGAGACAAAGAGGAAGCTACATTCAGTTGTAAATTTTTATCTAATGAAGCTGACAGAGATAAAATTATTAAAGCAAGAGAAATTTTATTGCAACGAATTGGTGAACCTATTACCATTAAAGCATTGAGCAGAAAAGTAGCTATTAATGAATGTTATTTAAAGAAAGGTTTTAAAGAGATTTTTGGAACCACCATTTTTGATTTTTATCAAAGCCAAAGAATGGAACATGCAAAATATCTTTTATACGAGAAAGGGTTGAGTGTAACTGAAGTTTCTCATTTACTAGGATATTCATCAATTTCACATTTTAGTACAGCTTTTAAAAAGCAAACAGGTATTAAACCTTGTGAATTGTTAATGCATTAAAATTTTTAGAATCCATTTAAGATAGTTTGTTTAGTTGGAATAATAGATACACAGCCTAGAATTAATTTTTTAGGCTGTTTGTAATTTAAGAATCTCTATTTAAAAAAGTTATAATATTAAAAATAGGTTGGTCTTTTTATACAAATATTGAAATCACGTAATTACGTAATAATGTACCTTTGCACACAATTTTAAACGAATATTTGATGAGTGTGGGATATAAAACTTACGGGCAGCTTAACCTTCCTTCTATAAGCCAAGAAATACTAAAGCAATGGGAATCTTCAGAGGCATTTAAAAAAAGCGTTGATCTTAGGGAAGGAAATACGCCGTTTGTATTTTATGAAGGTCCACCAAGTGCAAATGGTATGCCCGGCATTCACCATGTAATTAGCCGTACACTTAAAGATCTTGTGTGCAGGTATAAAACCATGCAGGGGTTTCAGGTAAAACGAAAAGGCGGTTGGGATACACATGGGTTACCAATTGAACTTGGTGTCGAAAAATTATTAGGAATTACAAAAGAAGACATTGGTAAAAAAATATCAGTAGAAGACTATAATAAGAAGTGTCGGGAAGTAGTGATGCAGTATAAAGATAAGTGGGACGACATAACTCAAAAGATGGGTTACTGGGTAGATCTTGACAACCCATATGTAACTTTTGAAAACAATTATATTGAAACGCTTTGGTGGTGCCTTAGTCAATTGTATAAAAAAAATTACCTCTACGAAAGTGTGAGCATACAACCTTATTCTCCTGCGGCAGGTACAGGTTTATCGTCACATGAACTAAACCAACCGGGAACTTACAAAGATGTAAAAGATACCAGTGCGACTGTGATGTTTAAAATAACCCCTGTCTCAGCCTTCTCTGGGGGCAAAGGAGTAGAACATTCCTTTGCTAGTAAAATATTTTCTGCTATTACAGACCCAAAAGTGTCCTTTTTAGGAGGAGATTTAGGTGAGGTTTTTTTGATGGCTTGGACAACAACGCCATGGACGCTTCCATCAAACCTTGGTTTAACTGTGGGCCCAAATATTGAATATGTGTTGTTGCAAACATTTAACCCCTACACTGATTTACCGATTAACGTAATTCTCGCTAAAAATCTTATTGTAAAATATTTTAAAGAGGAAGGTGAGAATGGAGATTTTGGAAATTATTCTGCCGAAACAAAATTAATTCCCTGGAAAATAATTTTAAAATGTAAAGGGAGTGAACTGGAGGGAATACAATATGAACAACTTTTACCATTTGAAGGCAATACCTCACAAAAAATAAAAGAAATAACACCGGATGCAAAGCCATTCCGAGTAATATTGGGCGATTTTGTTACTACAGAAGATGGTACTGGAATAGTACATACTTCTCCTGCATTTGGTGCAGATGATTACCGAGTAGGCAAAAAAAACAATTTAGGAATATTAACGCTCGTTGACAGACAAGGAAAATTTGTTGAGGGTGTTGGAGAATTCAGTAATCGCTTTGTAAAAAATTACAAAGATGATCCGGATTATATTGATGTAAACATTGATATTTCTGTAAAGCTAAAAAAAGAAAACAGAGCTTTTAAAGTCGAAAAATATGAACACAGTTATCCGCATTGCTGGCGTACGGATAAACCCATTATTTATTATCCTTTAGATGCCTGGTTTATAAAAACCACTGCTGTAAAAGACAGAATGGTTGAGCTTAATAAAACCATTAACTGGAAACCTGCAAGTACAGGCACAGGCCGCTTTGGTAACTGGTTGGAAAATATGGTGGATTGGAATCTTAGTCGCTCTCGGTTTTGGGGAACACCAATGCCCATTTGGAAAACGGATGATGGAGAAGAGGAAGTTTGTATAGGTAGTATTGCTGAACTTAATAGTCAAATTAAAAATGCTGCTGATGTATTGGGTGGGGAAACCAACAAACATTATTTACATGAAGGAATACTTGATTTGCATAAGCCATATGTTGACGATATCATTTTAGTTTCACCTTTGGGTAAACCCATGAAACGTGTAGCTGATTTAATAGACGTTTGGTTTGATAGTGGTGCCATGCCTTATGCACAGTGGGGTTTGCCGAATGCCAGCTCAAACGATTTTGGAGAGTTAAGTACAGAAAATTTTTGGAAGTACCATGCAGCTGATGAAAATTCACCATTGTTTGGACAGCCTGAAAATGCTGCGTTTCCAGCAGATTTTATCGCCGAAGGGGTAGATCAAACCCGTGGCTGGTTTTATACATTACATGCACTTGGTGCTTTGTTGTTTGATAATGTTGCCTATAAAACGGTTGTGAGTAATGGGCTTGTGCTTGATAAGAATGGGGTAAAGATGAGCAAGCGGTTAGGTAATATTGTTGATCCTTTTAAAACAATAGAGAATTACGGTGCAGATGCAACTCGGTGGTATTTAATTACAAACGCTTCGCCATGGGACAGTTTAAAATTTGACGAAGAAGGTATTAAAGAAGTTCAACGGAAATTTTTTGGAACACTTTATAACACCTATCAATTTTTTGCATTGTATGCCAATGTGGATGGATTTACTTTTAAGGAAGAATACATTCCACTCCGTAAAAGACCTGAAATAGATCAATGGATTTTATCATGCCTTAATTCTCTTATAAAAAATGTTACAGAAAATTTAGATAACTATGAGCCTACGCAGGCGGGTAGAGTAATTGAAGAATTCGTAGATACGCTGTTGAGCAACTGGTATGTCCGCCTTTGCCGCCGTCGGTTTTGGAAGGGGGAGTATGAGGAAGACAAAATAGCTGCTTTTCAAACTTTATATGAATGTCTGGAAATCATTAGTAGGCTAATTGCGCCGATTGCACCGTTTTTTGCAGATTGGTTGTTTCAAAATCTTAACAAGGTCACTAAAAGAGTAGAACATGAAAGTGTTCACCATAGTTTCTATCCTATAGAGGATGAGTCAGTTATTCATCTTGCGTTAGAAAAAAGAATGCAATTGGCCCAGGATGTTTCCTCATTAATTCTCTCTTTGCGCAAAAAAGTCAACATAAAAGTTAGACAGCCACTGCAAAAAGTTTTTATACCAGCTCAAAATGATGAAATTGCAGAGAGTATAAAGCAAATTGAGGAGATTGTAAAAACTGAAACCAACATAAAAGAAATCGAAATATTAGCTGTAGATAATGATTTTATAAGAAAAAAGGCAAAGGCCAATTTTAAGACTTTAGGAAAAAAATTAGGAACTAAAATGAAATGGGCCGCAACGGAAATTGAGCGTTTTAGTAATGAAACTATAGAGCAAGTACAAAATAAAGGTTTTATATTATTACATGATGATAGAGCGGAGGATGTAAGTAAAATAACTATAGATTATGATGATTTAGAAATAATAACTGATGAAATACCAGGGTATGAAATTGCAATTAAAGGGACCTTGACGGTGGCTTTAGATATAGTTATCACAGAAGCTTTACAGATGGAAGGTTATGCAAGGGAGTTTGTAAATAAAGTTCAGAATATTAGAAAAGACAATGGGCTTGAACTTATAGATAAAATTGAAGTGTTTGTATCTGAAAATGAAACTGTTCACAATTCATTTATGAAATTTAAAGACTATATTTGCGCCGAAATATTGGCAGAAAAACTTGAGTTTGTTGTTGATTTACAAGAAGGCACACAAATTGAAGTTAATGATGCCAGCTTAAAAGTAAATGTTATAAAAAAATAGCAAAAAATTTATGGCTACCAAAAAAGTACCTGCAAAACAAATAGTAAAAAAGCCTGTTAAGAAATCTGCGCCACCCGCATCAAAACCTGCTCCTGCTAAAAAATCAGTACCTGCAAAAAAGGTAGTTATTACTAAAAAAGCTGCTGCGAAAGCGGTTGTTAAGAAAGTGATTGTAAAACCTGCAGCCAAGAAAGTTGTTGTAAAACCTGCAGCAAAAGTTTTAGCGCAGAAATCCGTTGTAAAACCGATAGCAAAAGCGGTAAAGGAAGCAGTGAATTCTAAAAATCAGGTTGCTGTAAAATCGATTAACAAGAGTATTGCAAAAGCTCCAGCTAAAAATGCAGCTCAACAAAAACAAGTAAAGCAATTGGCTAAAAAAATAGAGATAAAAAAAGTAGAAACTAAAGCACAGCCTGTTAAAAAGATTCCTGCAAAGGTTGAAGCAGTTAAATATCCTGCAAAAACAGTGGAAGTTGTAAAACCAACACCTAAAGTATCACCAAAGGCTGCGCCTGCAAAGCCGGTAGTACAAAAGCCTGTAGTATTGCCCAAAATCAATACAAAAACATCTCGGAAATATGAACCGGATTTTACAAAATCTGTTTTAGACAAAGCACCTGCTGATCCGGGAGCATCAATTGTAATGTACAGTGATAGTGACCTTTCAGAATTTAAAGAATTGATTCAACGAAAATTAGGTTCTGCCAAAAAAGAATTGGCATATTTACAAGGGCTTATAACCCGTAAAGATGATATGGGAGGAGATGAAGGAGATGGTCGTTACATGACCATGGAGGATGGTAGTTTGAGCATGGAAAGAGAGCAATTGAGCCAAATGGCAAGCCGTCAGATTACATTTGTTGATCACTTGGAAAAAGCATTGATACGGATTGAAAACAAAACTTACGGGGTTTGTCGTATTACCGGAAAATTAATTGACAAAGCAAGATTACGTGCTGTGCCGCATGCTACACTTAGTATAGAAGCTAAAATGAGCGGAGGAAAATAGTGTTAAGCTAAATTATAATAATAAAGGCTGCCTCTAAAAATGAGTCAGCCTTTATTTTTTTCTAAATATTTTTTAAAAATCCTCTTGTCTTCGCAATAAGTTATTTAAACACAAACAATATTTAGTTTTTTGTTTTTTTCATTTTACTTTTACCGCCGGCACAGAAATTTTGATTGAAGATTGAAATTTAAATTAAAAAAGGAGTTTTTAATGCTGCTTAATTGAAATTAAACTGTTGAACGGCTGCAAGATGGCAGTGGAAATACTTTTATAAGGAACGAATAAAAGATTGTAACGTACAGCCCGTACAAATGTTGAAAATTGGTAGCTGCTAAGAGCCCTAAAAATTATTGCTAATAAATAAAAAGTTATTATGGTTGATGTTATTTTAGGTTTACAGTGGGGGGATGAAGGGAAAGGTAAAATTGTAGATTTTTTT
The DNA here is from genome assembly GCA_043751875.1 of Ferruginibacter sp. Taxonomy (GTDB): domain Bacteria; phylum Bacteroidota; class Bacteroidia; order Chitinophagales; family Chitinophagaceae; genus Ferruginibacter. Next base: position 14,071 of record JAYUZL010000133.1, on the reverse strand, counting down.
GCTAAAGATTATGATATCATTGCTAGGTTTCAAGGGGGCCCAAATGCAGGACATACTTTATATGTAAATGATAAAAAAATTGTATTGCATCAAATACCGAGTGGTATTTTTCATGCAGACAAAATAAACCTGATTGGTAATGGTGTGGTATTAGATGCAGTAACCTTAAAAAGAGAATGCGAATCGGTGGCTGCATTTGGCGTGGACTATAAAAAAAACCTTTTTATAAGCGAGCGTACCCATCTTATATTACCTACGCACCGTGCACTGGATAAGGCAAGTGAGTTAAGCAAAGGCACAGATAAAATTGGAAGTACATTGAAGGGAATTGGTCCGGCATACATGGATAAAACCGGTAGAAATGGATTGAGAGTGGGTGATTTAAAAGATAAAAGTTTCACTTCGCAGTATATCAAGCTTAGGCTTAAACATCAAAGACTGCTGGATAGTTTTAATTTTCAGGAGGATATTTCAGCATGGGAAGAAGAATTTTTTGATGCATTGGAATTTTTAAAAGAATTAAATATTGTTAACGGAGAGTATTTTATAAATGAAAAAATTGCTGAAGGTAAAAAAGTACTTGCAGAAGGTGCACAAGGCAGCATGCTTGACGTAGATTTTGGAACTTTCCCTTTTGTTACAAGCAGCAGTACAATAACGGGTGGTGTATGTTCTGGCCTCGGAATTGCGCCTCAAAAAATAAAAGAAGTAATAGGTATTACAAAAGCATATTGCACAAGAGTAGGAAGTGGTCCTTTTCCTACTGAATTGTTTGATGGTACAGGCGATTTTTTACGCAATACAGGGAACGAATTTGGTAGTACGACAGGAAGACCAAGAAGATGTGGATGGATTGATCTTGTAGCACTTCAGTTTGCGTGTATGATAAATGGCGTTACGCAAATAGTAATGACGAAGGCAGACATTTTAGATGGATTGGAAGAATTAAAAGTTTGCAATTCTTATAAAATAAATGGGGAAGAAATCAGCAGAATTCCTTTTCAAATGAATAAAATGCAAATTGATGCATCTTACAAATCTTTCAAAGGATGGAATACAGATATAACACAAGTGAAAATTTTTGAAAATATGCCTGCGGAAATGAATACTTATATAAATTACCTGAATGATTTTTTAAAAGTTCCTGTAAAATATATCAGCAATGGCCCAGGAAGGGAACAACTCGTAAGTGTTTAAAAATTTATTAAAAATATTATCAAAAATATTTGGCTATTTAAAATTACCGTCGAAAATTTACATTTCTAATTCAAACAGACAATGGCAGTAAAAAAGGATATCGGCAAAAAAGCAATAACGCCTAAAACAGGAGAAAAAACAGCATCTACAAAACCTACAACTTCTAAGGAAAAAGATATGGATGATGATGATTTAGAAGACGACTTGGATGAAGAAATTCCAAAAAAATCAATAAAAGGGAAAGCAAAAAAATCTTCGGAAGATGATGATGACGACGATGATATTGATATAGCGGATGATTGGGAAAAAGCGGAAGAAGGGGAAGATTGGGATAAAGATTTTGATGAGTTTGATGTACCCGCCTCAAAAATAAAAAAAGCAGCAGGTAAAAAAAATAAAGAGGAAGACGATGATTTAAAATTAGACGATGATTTTAAAGAATTTGATTCGTTTGATGATGATGATGATGATTTGGGCGGTGGTAAAGGCGGACGTTTTAATGATGATGATTATTAAGTTTGATGAGAATAAAAGATAATTTTTTCGAAATTTTAAAAATGAAAATGTTGAATTGGGCTAACCAGTTCAACATTTTTTGTTTGTTGGATAACAATCATTATTCTTTTGAAGATGCATCATTTGAATTTATATTGGCTGCGGGTTGTGTGAGGGCATACAATTTTAATGGAGAGGATGATTTAAAAGCACTACAAAAATTTCATGATCAAAATCCATCATGGTTGTTTGGACACTTAGGCTACAATGCAGCCGGTAATAGTTATATAAAAAATAAACATGCTGATGTAAATTTTGGAGATGGATTTTTCTTTGAACCTGAAACGATCATAAAACTTTCTGGAAATAAAATTGAAGTTTTAAAGAGCAATAAAAATGCTGAAATTTTAATTACTGAAATTGAAAACACAGAAATAGTATCCTTTAACGAAAGTTTTTCTTTAAAAATAAAACAGACAATTGATAAGACTCAATATCTAGCTGCTATAAAAAAATTGAAGGGGCATATAAAAAGAGGAGATTGTTACGAAGTAAATTTTTGCCAGCAGTTTGCTATTAAAAATGCTGTTATAAATCCTGTTTATGTTTACGGTAAATTATCTGAATTATCACCTGCTCCATTTGGCGCATTGTACAAATTAAATAATAATTATTGTTTGTGTGCAAGCCCTGAACGTTTTTTACAAAAAAAAGGAATGAAACTTATTTCGCAACCAATAAAAGGTACAAGCAAAAGAGATATCGATCCTATAAAAGATGAATCAAACAAAAAGCATTTAACCACTAGTTTAAAAGAGAAAAGTGAAAATGTAATGGTGGTTGATCTTGTAAGAAACGATATGAGTATGGTTTGCGAAAAGGGTTCGGTAAATGTGAGGGAATTATTTGCTGTGTACAGTTTTCCGCAGGTGCACCAAATGATAAGTACTATTGAAGGAACACTTTCCTCTGAAAAAAAATTTACCGAAGCTATTGAAGCGTGCTTTCCGATGGGATCGATGACGGGTGCACCAAAAAAGCGAGTGATGGAGATTATAGAAAATTATGAACTTTCTGCAAGGGGTTTATTTTCAGGAAGTATTGGTTATATAACACCAAGTGGCGATTTTGATTTTAATGTGGTAATTAGAAGTGTTTTTTACAATGAACAAAGTAAAGAGATTTCTTTTTTTGCCGGCAGTGGTATTACCTTTTACAGCGAGCCCGAAAAAGAATATGAGGAGTGTATGTTAAAAGCAGATGCTATTATAAATATACTAACAACTTAAGTGGTTGTACATTATTTACAGATTACGATTTTACCTTCTTCTCTTTCTTAGATTTATATTTCATGGTATTATTTGGAATTTCAGAATCACCGAGTAGGAACTGTACGCATTCATTTAATATCTGGTATTTTATAGAAAGAAACTGGCGCATTTTATCTTGTGGCAATATAAGTTCATACTTACCATTAGTAGCAATTTGGTTATCAAAAAGTGGGTTATAACGGTTAAAAGCAATAATATCCATAGATACATTTTTTGCAATAATAACCGAATTATATTTCCCTGTTATGGTTTCAGTTTCTGCAGCTTCCATTTCAGATACAGTTAGTGTAGGTTTATTTATGTAAGGATTTACTGCAGTGCCTCCTCCTGTTCTCAGGCTAAAACCGGTATTCCCGAAGCCTGCACTACCGCCACCGGTTTCCATAACGTAATGTGTAGCAATAAACTTTTTTACATGGTTTCTACTTTCTTCGGGCAGGTTGTACTGGAGCGACCAAAAATTTCTACTCCCACTTCTTTGTATGGCAGAAACGACTCTTCCCGGTCCGCCATTGTAAGCTGCAATAACCAATAACCAATCATGCGTTTGTTTATATAAAGTAAGTAAGTACCTGGCTGCGGCATGCGTACTTTTAAAATAATCTCTCCGCTCATCAACCATTCCATTTACAACCAATCCGTTTTCTCTTGCGGTATAGGGCATAAATTGCCAGGGACCGCTTGCACCCACCCAACTTGTGGCATTTGTTTTTAAATTACTTTCTATGACTGCTAAATATTTAAGTTCTTTTGGAATTCCATATTGCGTAAAAATGTTGTCTATCAAATTGAAATAAGGCATGCACCATGATTTCATCCCTGAAAGTTGTTTTCCATGCATTCTTAAATAATCCTGCATGAATGACTCAGCCTGAGGAACTACTTGAGAGGAGTAAGGCATTGAAGCATTATAAGAATAACTCGGAAACAGGTTTTTAAAGCCATATCTAGTTAGCTTACTGAAGTATTGAATTTTGTCTTTTTGGGGTAATGCCTTGGTATTAATAATTTCATCAATAATTTCTTCTTCTTTTTTAATTAGAGGCATAGTTGTATCCGCCAAGGCCTCCGGCACTTCTTTTAAAATTGATTGGGCGTTACCTATTTTAAACAAGAAGAGAAAAGTAAATAAATATGTAAAAAAATGTAGTTTCATTTAGTTCAAACTTTCTTTATTTATATGAGAAAGTTTTTCAGAGATATGCATTAAAAGTAACTCTTGTTTTTTATTACATAAAACCTGAAGTCCAAAAGGCATGTTATTACTGTGTGAAAATAAAGGAAGTGCAATCGATGGAATACCGGTGATATTTGCAAAAACAGTATATATATCTGCTAAATAAGTTGCAATTGGGTCTTTGGCATTTGATCCAATATTGAAAGCAGTCGTTGGACTGACCGGCATTAATAAAGCATCATAATTTAAAAATATACTTTTGACCTCTTTCATCAATAAACTTCTTATTTGTTGGGCTTTACTAAAATATGCATCATAGTAGCCTGCACTTAAAACAAAAGTTCCGAGCATTATCCTTCGCTTTACTTCTGCTCCAAACCCTTCAGATCTGTTGGTTAAATACGATTCGTCTAAATTTTCAACTTTTAAAGTACTTTGATGTCCATACCTTATGCCATCATATCTATTTAAATTACTGCTGGCTTCAGCTGTTGTTAAAACATAATAAACCGGGACAATATAATCCAAAAGATCAAAATTGATTTCAGTTACTTCATGCCCTTCTTTCCTTAAAGTAGCTATATATTTTTTAATTTGTGAGGCTATTTCATTATCTAACCCTTTATGTTCAAGCGCCTGTTTAAAATAAGCAAATTTGTAATATTTTTTTTCTGGAACATCTTTAAGTGGTTCAACGCTCATCGTACTATCCATCTTATCATGCACGCTCATTATTTGGAGTAACAATTTTACATCCTGAATTGTTTTTCCAAAAATTCCAATTTGGTCAAAAGAAGATGCATATGCAATTAAACCATATCTTGATATTGTACCGTAACTAGGTTTCATCCCAATAATTCCGCAGAAATCCGCCGGTTGCCTTACTGATCCACCGGTATCACTGCCTAATGAAAGCATACACATATTTCCCTGCACTGCAACTGCACTTCCACCTGATGAACCACCAGGCACTTTTGTATTATCTAATGCATTTAAGACATTCCCATAAACAGAATTTTCGTTTGTACTGCCCATTGCAAACTCATCACAATTGCAGTTGCCAATTATAATGGCATCTTCATCTATTAAAAACTGTAATGCAGTAGCAGTATACAAAGATTGAAAATTTTCAAGCATTTTTGAAGATGCCGTAACCTTGTGGTCTTTATAACAGATTACATCTTTAATGGCAATGACAACACCGTGCAATTTCTTTAAAGGATTTCCACTATTTCTTTGTTCATCTAATAAATCAGCCTTTTTTATTGCTTCATCTTTATAAATCTCTACAAAAGCATTTAAGTGTTTATTCTGTTCTATATTGTTCAAATAAATATTTACTGCATCTTTGCATGTAAACGCTTTGTTTAAAAGGTTGAAATGATAATCTTCAATAGTGGTAAAAGAGAACATAAAATTTGTTCGGTTTTGGTAATAAAAAAAGCCGAAAAACTTAAATCATGATATAGATTCAACGTTTTTCGACCTCAATTTTAATAATATTATTCTAAGCGTTTTTTAGCATTTCTTCTTTCATTTGTTGCAATTTCATCTCCTGCAGCCTAATTTCTTCTGCAGAAACCGACGAACGAACTTCTTTTTCTTTCATTCCTTCCTCAATTTCGTTTTTAACGTTATTTTTAGCATCATTAAATTCTCTCATACCTTTACCAACTCCCCGCATAAGTTCAGGTATTTTTTTACCACCAAACATTAAAAGAACAACAAGTATTATTAATATCCACTCGCTGCCACCTGGCATAGAGATTAAAAAAATAGGTTTAAGTATCATTTTGATTAATTTAAAGTCAAAGATAAAGGTTTTTACAAGAGAGCTGGTTTGATTATGATTTTATTATTTGGTTTAACGGTGTGTTAACTTAAGCTAAATTTTATGCCAAGTTCTGTATTTTTAGTTTTTAACTTGGAAAGATATTTTCCATCTCACATCCAACCTAAAAAGAAAATACTGAAACTAAAAAAAGCGAAACAAATCTGTTTCGCTTTTTTTAGTTTATTTTAAAATTATACTTTTGATTTTTTGAGACCAACTGCCATTCTTTTTTCTTTAATACGTGCACTTTTACCGCTTCTTTCTCTAAGAAAATAAAGTTTTGCTTTTCTTACTCGTCCAACTTTGTTTAAAACAACACTTTCAATATTTGGAGAAAAAGCAGGAAACAATCGCTCTACACCTACGCCATCACTAATTTTGCGAACAGTAAATGTTGCAGTTGAACCTACTCCTTGACGCTTGATAACATCACCCTTAAAACTTTGGATACGCTCTTTTACTCCCTCTACGATTTTATAGTTTACAGTAATATTATCACCTGCTTTAAAGTTAGGTAATGTTGGTATTGCTGTTAGTTGCTCGTGTATAAATGCTACTGCGTCCATGTCAATTCTTTTTTGAATTACAAATGTAGGTAATAATTGATAATAAAAGCAGTTAAGAAAGTTTTTTTTAATAAGCGTCTTTTCATCAATAAACAGGAAAAAAATGAACAACGGCTGCCGGATCGTTGCGTAAATCCTTTTTTGCAGCCTTTGGGCAAAAAAGATTGCAACGAAAGCCGGGACAAATGATGAGCTAGGTAAGCTGGAGAGAGCCCCAAATAAAACGGCAATGAAAATCACCGCCGTACAATATAAAATGAGTTATTATCTGGCAATATTTACTGCTCTTTTTTCTCTGATTACAGTAACTTTTATCTGCCCGGGGAACGTCATTTCGGTTTGAATTTTTTGTGCTATCTCAAAGCTTAATTTATCGCTTTCAGCATCTGTAACTTTATCAGCTTCTACAATTACCCTTAACTCTCTACCTGCCTGTATTGCATAAGCTTTTTCTACACCATTGTAAGATGCAGCCAGAGTTTCAAGGTCTTTTATACGCTGAATATACTGCTGCATTATTTCTCTTCTTGCTCCTGGTCTTGCACCGCTAATAGCATCACAAGCCTGAATAATTGGAGAGATGACGAAAAGCATTTCCATTTCATCGTGATGCGCTCCTATAGCATTTACCACAGCCGGGTTTTCGCCATATTTTTCTGCCAGTTTTGCACCTAATAATGCATGGCTTAATTCAGTTTCCTCGTCAGGTACTTTACCTATATCATGTAATAATCCAGCACGTTTTGCAAGTTTTGGATTCATGCCAAGTTCCGCTGCCATAATACCACAAAGATTGGCGGTTTCTCTACTGTGCATTAATAGATTTTGTCCGTAAGATGAACGGAAACGCATACGACCAATCATACGTATAAGTTCTTTGTGCAAACCATGTACACCTAATTCAATAGCGGTTCTTTCTCCAATTTCCATAACCTGATCATCTAACTGTCGCTTTGTTTTTTCAACCACTTCTTCAATACGTGCAGGGTGTATGCGGCCATCTGCCACCAAGCGCTGTAATGATAAACGGGCTATTTCTCTGCGTAATGGATCGAATGAAGAAAGTACAATTGCTTCGGGCGTATCATCCACAATAAGATCTACTCCTGTTGCGGCTTCAATTGCACGAATATTTCTACCCTCACGACCTATAATAGAGCCCTTAATTTCATCACTCTCCAAATTAAAAACAGTAATAGAGTTTTCAATAGCCTGCTCTGCAGCGGTACGCTGTATAGTTTGAATAACAATTTTACGGGCTTCCTTATTGGCTTTTAATTTTGCGTCTTCAATAATTTCCTGTTGCAATGTAAGTGCCTGTGAGTAGGCTTCTTGCTTTAACCCTTCAATCAATTGGGCTTTTGCATCTTCCGCACTTAGGCCAGCAACTTTCTCCAGTTTACGAATATGTTCTTCCTGATGCTTCTCAAGTTCAGTACGCTTAACATTTACAATTTCAATTTGTTTATTTAAATTATCTTTTATTAAATCATTGTCTTTTACCTGTTTGTCTACATTTGCTTCTTTTTGGTTGAGGCTTTGTTCTTTTTGTTTTATTTTATTCTCGCCTTCTACAATTTTCTGTGTGCGCTGCATCACATCTTTTTCGCTGTCAATCTTCATTTGTGCAAAGCGCTCTTTTGCTTCTATTTCTCTTTCTTTTTTGTAAGTATCAGCTTTAAGTTGTGCTTCTGCAATTAATTTTTTTGCTTCTAATTCTGCTTCCTGTACTTGTTTATCCGTATTTTTTGCAAAGATAACTTTGCCTCCAAGCACGCCCACAACAAGTGCAACAATGCCAATGATGATGTAAATTATAATTGAATCCATTTTTTAGTTAGTTTTTTAAAGTGCAAAATATATAAAACCCTCTCCTAAAAAAGGGTATATAACGAAGATATGAAAAAGCCCTATAAATGCCAATCACTTAATGCACAATACCAGTTTTCCACACTGGATATTAATAATTTATATAAAATAAAGCGTCTAGGATAGACATTATGGTTGTAGCGAAGTTTTATCTATTGTTTCAGTTATTTGTAATTCCATTTTTGTTAACGTTTCAGCCATTTCTTGATTGAGCATGGAATTACCTTCTCCTCCCGCATTTTGTGTTGCATACCAAATTATAACCATTGCAATATAATCCTGCATGTCTTTTCCGGCAAACTGGATTTTAAATTCAATTATTTTTTCGTTGATCATACTAACCGTTTTCCTGATAATTTCTTCGTCGCTGGCATTCGTTCTTATTCTATAAGTACGATCTGCAATAACAATATTTACAGGAATGAGCGCACTCATACAGTTTGTTTATGGCTAAGTAAAGAGATGCATTTTTCTATATTACGGACGTACCCATTAATTTTTTGTTCCAGTTTTTTCTTTTCTGCTTCGTCCATTACATCAAGCGATGCTTTTAAAATCAGCTGCTCCTGTTGAAGTTTTTCGAGCAATGATTTATTTTGGATAACAGTTTCTTCCAGCTTTTTAATTTTAACTTTTTGATTGGTATTCTCAGAAATAAGTGCGCCGTATTGCTTTAGGAGCAACTGTAATTTTAAATTTAATTGGTTAATATGGTTACTTAAAGTTGCCAAGAATTAATTTCTTATAGTTGCAGCCAGCTGTTTTTCCAAAGATGAAATAATTTTACCCATCATTGCATCTGTTTCAGTATCTGCAAGGGTTTTAGTTTCGTCGCTAAATGTGAAATTTACCGCCATAGATTTTTTATCACCGCCAATTTTTTCACTTTCAAAAATATCAAATAGTTTGATGTTTTTAAGCGCCGGTAATTTATTTCCTTTTATTGCCGCTTCAATTTCAGCATAAACTGTTTTCTTATCTACAACGATGGCTAAATCTCTTTGTACTACTGGGAATTTAGAAATTTCTTTGTAGATTAAATTAGATGAATGCTGTAAAAATATTATTTCATCCCAATTTAAATCAGCAAATAAAACGGCTTCTTTAATGCCAAATTGCTTCAATAATTTTTGCGATACAGTACCAAGCTTTCCGATTATTTTTTTGTTTATAGAGATACTGATACCTGACTCAAGATCGTCATCAACCAACATAGTAAGATGAACATTTTTTACACCACAGGCTGAAAGCACTTGCTCACAAATGCCTTTCAAATAATAAAAATCTGCCTTCTTATCTTTTAGTTGCCAGTTTGTTGTTGCTGTATTACCTGAAATATAAAGTGCAACATGATTCTCTTCTTTATAATTTCCTATAGCAACAGAGCCGTAAATTTTACCAAACTCATACAATTTTAAATCAATATTTTTTCTGTTGATGTTATAGGCAACAACTTCAAGCCCTGTTTGTAAAAGAGACGGTCTCATTACATCAAGATCAGCACTTAGGTTATTGATCATTTTTACGGTGCGGGCTAATGTTTCTTCTGTATAATATTTACTGTCTGTAATACTATTTGTAAATATTTCTGCAAAACCATTGGCTGAAAGATAATTGGCTGTTTTTTCTTTTAAGTCGTGTTTTTTATGATCATAATCTGTCGATGTTGCAATAGAAATGGTGGAAGGAATTTCTATATTATCCAACCCATCTATTCTCATAATTTCTTCCACAATATCCGCAGCAATACTGATATCTGTTTTATGAAAAGGCACTTGTACGCATATCTCGTCTATGCCTTCTTTTAATATTTCAAAACCCAAAGCAACTAATATATTTTTTATGGTATCTGCGTGATAATTTTTGCCACTCAGTTTTTTTAAATAATGGTATTTCAACGAAACCATTGTTTTTTCTGCAGGCGCAGGATATACATCAATAACATCGCTGCTTATCTGGCCACCGGCAATTTCCTTTATTAATAATGCAGCTCTTTTTAAAACATTTACGGTGTTGCTGATGTCTACACCTTTTTCAAATCGGGCAGCAGCATCTGTACGCAATTCATGCTGTAAAGAAGTTTTGCGGATTGTTTCATGGTTAAACCATGCGCTTTCTAAAAATACACTTGTTGTTTGTTGTGTTACGCCACTTTCTTTTCCGCCGTAAACTCCGGCCATACACATATTTTCTTCACTGTTTGCAATCATTAAATCTTCAGAGAATAGCTTACGTTCTTTATCATCCAACGTTTTAAATAATGTATCTGCAGCTGCATTTTTTACAATAATTGTATTCCCTTTTATTTTTGCTGCATCAAATGCATGCAGGGGTTGTCCGGTTTCATGCAAAACAAAGTTGGTAATATCTACAATGTTATTAATGGGTTTTAAACCAATAGTTCTCAGTTTATGCTGTAACCATACCGGGCTATCTGCCACTTTAATATTGCTGATGCTTACACCTGCATAGCGTTTACAAGCATGGCTGTTTTCAATTATTACGATTATGGGAAGGTTATTGTTATCAGCTTTAAAGCCATTTTTAAAAGGAGAAAGCGCACGTGTTTCTTTTTTATCGTGGTGCCATAAATAAGCACTTACATCTCTGGCAACCCCAAGGTGGCTCATAGCATCCATTCTATTGGGGGTAAGCGCAATTTCAAAAATATAATCGGTGTATGTTTCAAAAATATTGGCTGCATTGGTACCTGGCTTTACATCGTTTTCCAAAACAATGATCCCCGCATGGCTTTCCCCAATGCCAATTTCATCTTCAGCGCAAACCATTCCAAAACTTTCAATCCCTCTTATTGTTGCTTTTTTAATAGGTATGGGCTCACCCTTTGTTGGATATAATGTACTTCCAACTGTTGCTACCACTACTTTTTGGCCTACTGCTACATTATTTGCCCCACATACAATTTGTACAGGTGTTGCTGCTCCAATATTTACCGTAGTAATCTTAAGCTTGTCTGCATTAGGATGTTTTTCACAGGTTATAATTTCTCCGGTAACAACACCCTCCAAACCACCCTTCAACGATTCATATTTTTGCAAACTTTCAACCTCCAGCCCAATTGAAGTAAGGATTTTGCTCAATTTCTGAGGGTCTATTGAAACAGGTAAATATTCGCTGAGCCAGTTGTAGGAAATGATCATTTTTTGATTAAAAATTTGATTGCAAATATATGCCATTCATTCCCCAAAAATGAAAGGATCAACCCGTAATTAAAATCCTGTAATAATTGTCAAACAGCGTCCAATTTTTTCCCCAAAATATTTTTTTATAAAGTGTAAAAAAAGGAGTTGTAATTTTTTTAATTGTTGATAAATTTGTAAAAAATCAAATGGCTGTTGATAGCAGTATGTTATTAACCCTGGGTATAAGCGGTGCATAAAATAGCTTTGTATGTGAATAGGCGGTTAATAATTAAGTAAAAAAAGTTAATAACACCGTATGTTATTTTTACATTACCATATTGCATTTACCTTAGTCGTCCTAAAAACAATTATTATATCATAATGCTTGAAAACATCATTCAAATGGATGGAGAGCAAGAAATTAGAAGACTTTAATGGAACTGAAAAATTTTAATAAAGATAAATTAAGAAGAAAGCCATTAATAGAGACCTCCAACATGGTGTTTGGGAAAATTCCTCCCCAAGCCAGGGATTTAGAAGAAGCAATTTTGGGTGCTATTATGCTGGAGAAATCAGCATTTGATGTAGTTGTGGAAATTTTAAAACCGGAATGTTTTTACATAGAAGCACATCAAAAAATTTACAAGGCAATGCAAAATCTGCAAATAAAAAATTTGCCGATTGATCTGTTAACAGTAGTAGAGTAATTAAAATTTAATGAAGAATTAGAATTTGTTGGCGGAGCTTATGCCATTACAAAACTTACAAATGTTGTTGTATCATCTGCCAATATTGAAGCCCACAGCCGGATCGTTTTACAAAAATTTATTCAAAGAGAACTGATAAGAATTAGCGGTGAAATAATTGGGGAAGCCTACGAAGAAAGTGCGGATGTTTTTGACCTGCTTGATGAAGCAGAATCGAAATTGTTTAAAATAACAAATAATCACCTTCGAAAAAATTTTGAAGATATTGGTAACATACTTATAAAAACGATCAATCGCATTGATGAAATGCGGAACAGACAAGATGAAATGACCGGTGTTCCAACTGGTTTTCCTTCTCTTGATAGGTTGACTTATGGATGGCAACCAACAGATTTGATTATACTTGCTGCCAGACCATCTGTTGGTAAAACAGCATTTGCATTAAACCTTGCTCGTACTGCAGCTTTACATCCTACAAAACCTACAGCAGTTGGTTTTTTTAGCCTTGAAATGAGCAGCAGCCAGCTGGTGCAAAGAATATTAAGTGCAGAAAGTGAAATATGGCTGGAGAAAATTGCTAGAGGTAAACTGGAAGAGCATGAAATGAAGCAGCTCTACAAAAAGGGAATTGAAAAATTAAGTAAGGCGCCTATTTTTATTGATGATTCTGCTGCCTTAAATATTTTTGAACTGCGGGCAAAATGTAGGCGTTTAAAAAGCAAACACAATATTGGGATCATCATCATCGATTATCTTCAGTTAATGAGTGGAAGTGCTGACCGCAACAGCAACCGTGAACAGGAGATCAGTAAAATATCGAGAGATTTAAAATCTCTAGCCAAAGAATTGCAGGTGCCCATTATAGCACTTTCTCAGTTAAGTCGTGAGGTAGAGAAAAGAAAAGAAGGAAATAAAATTCCGCAGTTAAGCGATTTAAGAGAATCCGGTGCAATTGAACAGGATGCTGATATGGTCATGTTCCTGTATCGTCCGGATTATTACGATGTTACTACCAATGAAATGGGTGAGAGTAATAAAGGCGAAACTTTTGTAAAAGTTGCAAAACACCGTAACGGTAGTTTGGATACAATAAAATTAAAAGCCGAATTGCATATTCAAAGGTTTATTGAAGAAGAAGGTGGCGGTGATAAATTTAATCCTAACCTTGGTGGTGGCAGTTGGAAGCCTGTGCAGGGTGGTGGCAACGATGGAGCAAATCTGTATATACAGAAAGGAAGCAAAATGAATGATGGACAGTTTGATGATGAAGCACCTTTTTAAGCCTTTTTAAAATATTATGGCCTTATCATTTTTTTATACGGAAGCAATTTCTTCAACTGATAATATGATTTTATTAGATGAAGAAAACTCCAGGCATATTGTTCAGGTTCTGCGTATGGAAATAGGGAGACAAATAAATATTACCGACGGCAACGGAACCGTGTGTACCACCGAGATTGTTGAAGCGCATAAAAAAAAGTGTACAGTAAAAATCTTACATACGTTAAAGCAAAATATAACTGTACATAAAGTTTGCGTTGCGATTTCTCCCGTAAAAAACAGCAGCAGGTTTGAATGGTTTTTAGAAAAAGCTACAGAAATGGGCGTGAGTGAAATTGTGCCGTTGCTTTGTGAAAGAACAGAAAAACAATTTTTAAAATTTGATCGGTTACGGGGTATTTTAGTTAGTGCAATGTTACAATCTCAACAGGCTTGGTTACCTATTTTACATGAGCCTATTAAATTTGAAAA
>JAYUZL010000132.1:0-10296 GCA_043751875.1 Ferruginibacter sp. | reverse complement strand
CATTCTTATAATTTAATTTTAAAAAATGATGATGAGCCACTAATGAAATTATCAGGTAATCATTTTGATTTTTCTTTTATTGGATTGTCAATATTTTTTAGCATTAGCGGTTACCTTATTGCAAAAAGCGCTGTTACTTCTCCTTCTTTTAAAAATTATATCTGGAAACGTTTTTTAAGAATACAACCAATGCTAATATTGGTTTGCCTTGTTAGCATATTAGTTATAGGTCCTGTATTTTCTACTCTATCATTAAATGAGTTTTTTAAGCAAGAATCAACCTTCACTTATTTTAGAAACATAATGCCGCTTTTTGGAATTCAGTTCGGATTACCCGCAGTATTTGGTAATAATCCTGCTGAAAGTGGCGTTAACGGTTCATTGTGGACTTTAATTGTGGAAGAAAGGTTGTATTTAATAATTGGAATATTGTTTCTATTTAAAGAATATGGAAAGGCATTGCTACTAATTTTAATTGGGATATTAAATTTGTTATATTTTGTAAATATTGTCTTTTATGGAGAAAATATGATAAAATATTTTAGTGGGCAAAATGTTTTTTATGCAATAATGTTTTTAAATGCCTCATTTTACTACTTAATAAATATCAATTTTAAAAACACGAAAAACTCATTTTTCTATCTTATTATTCTTGCTGCCCTTTTATTATTGTCTTCACTCATTATTATTGAAAAGTCCCTGCAAATAATTTTAATCCCATTGTTGGTATTGTCGGTTGCACATATAAAAGGAAAGACAAATAAAGCAGGTAAATATGGAGATTTCACTTACGGAATTTATATTTTTTCTTTTCCTGTTCAACAAATGTTGATAGCTAAAAATATTGCTTTAAATAATCCACTAAAATTATTTGGTTTGACGATATTAATTGTCTCGCCGCTTGCTATTTTATGCTGGCATTTATTAGAAAGGAAAATGCTTTTACTTAAAGTTCGTTTTACTTAAATATAATCAGGCTATTTTGCTGCATTCTATTCACATATTTCCCTATTATATCAAACTCCAAGTTTACCTTGTCACCAGTCTTTAGTGTATGCATATTTGTATGTTCATATGTGTAGGGAATAATAGCTACTGTAAATGAGTTTTCAGTTATATTAAAAATAGTAAGGCTTATGCCATTAAGGCTGATAGAGCCCTTTTCAATAATAAGCGGAGCAAATTTTTTTTCAAAATATATTATATACTCCCAGCTGCCATCTTTGGTTATTGCATTCACACACTTTCCAACTGTATCAACGTGCCCCTGAACAATATGTCCATCTAATCTTCCATCAAAACGAAGGCATCTTTCTAAATTCACAATCGTACCGATTTTCCAAGTGGATAGACTTGTCTTCTTTAAACTTTCTTCAATAGCAGTTACTGTGTAGGTGTTTTCGTTTATAGTTTCTACAGTTAAACATACACCGCTGTGGCTCAAACTCTGGTCAACTTTAATTTCAGCAGTTAAAGCAGCACTTACTGTTAGCGTTACGTTGCTACCTTTTTTTTGTACATTTTCTATTGTACCTAATTGCTCAATTATTCCTGTAAACATGATACAAAATTCGGATTTTGTTGATAATATTTCTTTTTTTAAATTTTTCTTTTATCTTCGCAAATCTAAATCACCAAAAAGAATATAAGATAATGTTAATAATAGATTCCAAAGATTGCGAAAATATAGACAAAGCGCTTAAAAAGTATAAGAAAAAATTTGAGAAAAGTCGTACTCTTCTTCAGTTAAGAGAAAGACAGGCTTTTATTAAGCCTTCTATCCGTCGTCGTATGGAAGTTTTGAAAGCAGTTTACAAGCAACAGCTTTCTGAAGGAAAATTCGATTAACACAAATCTAATTTATATCAAAAACTGATGATAGGTTATTATTAACTTTGGTCATCAGTTTTTTTATGTCCATACCTCATCTATCTCATCAACAAAATTTCTTTGATTTTTTACAATTTCAAAAGAGATATAGTAAAAATACCATCGTTTCTTACAAAAACGATTTAACCTCTTTTTTTAGTTTTCTCCAATGTCAATATCCTGATACTCCCGTTTTAGAAATTAAAACGGTTTACGTACGCAGCTGGATGGCGGATATGAAAGATAATAAAATGACCGCACGTTCATTAAACAGAAAAATGTCTTCACTAAGATCCTTTTTTAAATTTCTTTTAAAAAATCAGATAGTAAAATCAAATCCTGTCAGTGGTATAATTTCTCCCAAAATGCCCAAGCGTTTGCCTCAATTTATTCAAGAAAATGATATAGATAAATTATTTACTGCTATAGAATTTTCAGACGGCTTTAAAGGCCTCACAGAAAAGCTTCTCTTACAGGTTTTATATTTTACAGGAATAAGAAAGGCTGAGTTAATAGCTATTAAGGAAAATGATTTAGACAAAATGAATTCCCAAATAAAAGTATTGGGAAAAGGTAATAGAGAAAGATTAATACCTGTAAATAACGTGCTTGTAAATGATTTGATTTTTTATGCTGTTGAAAAGAAAAAATTAGGCTTAGGCAATGAAAACAATAATTTATTCGTTACAGAAAAGGGAATTTCATTAGATCCAAAACTAGTTTATAACATTGTAAAAAAATATCTTTCACAAATTACTACAATCGAAAAAAAGAGCCCACATATTCTGCGTCATACATTTGCCACCCATTTAATGAACAACGGTGCAGAACTAAATGCAGTAAAGGAATTGTTAGGACATGCAAGCCTTGCAGCCACTCAAATTTATACGCATAACAGCATTAAAAAATTAAAAGATGTATATAAAAAAGCACACCCCAAAGCCTAAAAATATTAACAGTAAAAAAGAAATTTTTAGGCATTTTTTTTAGTAACTTGTATCAATTTCTTCTTAAAATATAGACTTGTATTATGCCTATTTAAACATTTTTACCTAATTTATTTTTATTTATCACCCAATAAAAAAATGGTTATGAACGTAAACATTCAAACAGTACATTTTGATGCAGATTCAAAATTAGTAGACCACATTGAAAGTAAATGTGAAAAAATTTCTCAGTTTCATGATAGAATAACAAAAGTGGATGTATATCTTAAACTCGATAATATTGTACACAATATAAAAGACAAGATCGCTGAAATTAAAATACTTATACCTGGGCATGAGTTTTTCGTAAAACACTCTTCCAAATCTTTTGAGGAAAGTTTTGATGGAGCTTTAGATGCCGTTATCAACCAAATAAAAAGAAAAAAAGAGAAATTAGCAGCATAATTTTAAACCAGATTTACAAGTAAGCTGCCATAATTTATGGCAGCTTTTTTATAACAACTTACCGTCTACAAACTTATTCTGATGTATTCAATATCAAGTGTAATATTTCTGAGAAATATTTTCAAAAATATATTTTCAAAGTTTTTCTATTAATAATTTTCTCTTACATTTGCATTCCCAAAAAAATGGCCTGTATATTTGTGTTTCGTGTTCTGGGAGTTCTTTTTTTTAAGCCGAAATAGCTCAGTTGGTAGAGCAACTGATTTGTAATCAGTAGGTCGCTGGTTCGACTCCAGTTTTCGGCTCTTTTAAATTAACAATTATTAGAAGCAACTAATAGTGGTTATAAACGGGCAGATGGCCGAGTGGTTAAAGGCGACAGACTGTAAATCTGTTCTCTCACGAGTACGTAGGTTCGAAACCTACTCTGCCCACAAAAGTAGTCAGCAAATTAGTAAATGTGCTAATTTGCTGACGAAAAGTTCTTTTAAATAAAAGTAGTCCGGTTAGCAGATTTTCGTATTAGCTAATGGGTCATTAATCAGCGGAAGTAGCTCATTTGGTAGAGCGGTAGCCTTCCAAGCTTCAGGTGGCCGGTTCGAGCCCGGTCTTCCGCTCTTCATGCAGTTGGCAATTTGCAGTATGCATTTGCCAATTGCAAATCGTTTTTTGCCAACTGACTAGCCGTCGTAGCTCAGGGGTAGAGCGCTTCCTTGGTAGGGAAGAGGTCGTGAGTTCGATTCTCACTGATGGCTCTGAAAAAAAAATATTATCGAAGAAGATAAAAATATAGTCTTTGATTTATCAGACTTAAAATGAAAATCTAATTTTCAAAACAAATATTAAAATTTAAACAATGGCAAAAGAATCATTCAAGAGGGACAAACCCCATCTTAACGTTGGTACCATAGGTCACGTGGATCATGGTAAAACAACATTAACAGCCGCTATAACCGATGTTTTGTCAAAAAGAGGTTTAGCGGTGAAAAAAAATTATGATGATATTGATGGAGCTCCGGAAGAAAAAGAAAGGGGTATTACAATTAATACAGCCCACGTGGAATATGCTACCGACACTCGTCACTACGCTCACGTAGATTGTCCGGGTCACGCCGATTATGTAAAGAACATGATAACCGGTGCTGCACAAATGGATGGTGCTATATTGGTAGTTGCTGCAACTGATGGTCCGATGCCACAAACTAAAGAACATATCCTTCTTGCACGTCAGGTAGGGGTTCCTCAGCTTGTTGTATTTATGAATAAGGTTGATTTGGTGGATGATCCTGAATTACTTGAATTAGTAGAGATGGAAGTTCGTGAATTGCTTACCTCTTATGGCTTTGATGGTGACAATACTCCAATCATTCAAGGTTCTGCAACAGGCGCTTTAGCAGGCGATGAAAAATGGATTTCAAAAATAAACGAGTTGATGGATGCTGTTGATAGTTATATACCAGTTCCTCCACGATTAGTTGATTTGCCTTTCTTAATGTCTGTTGAGGATGTTTTCTCAATCACAGGTCGTGGTACAGTTGCTACAGGTCGTATTGAAAGAGGTCGTATTAAAGTTGGTGAAGCTGTTGAAATCGTTGGTTTAATGGAAAAACCATTGGCTTCTACTTGTACCGGTGTTGAAATGTTTAAAAAATTGCTTGACGAAGGTGAAGCTGGAGATAATGCCGGTCTTTTATTACGTGGTATTGAGAAAACTCAAATCCGTCGTGGTATGGTACTTTGCAAACCAGGTTCTATTACTCCGCACACCGAATTTAAAGGCGAGGTTTATGTATTGAGCAAAGAAGAAGGTGGACGCCACACTCCGTTCTTTAACAAATATCGTCCTCAGTTTTACTTCCGTACAACGGATGTAACCGGAGAAGTTACTCTAAATGAAGGAACTGAAATGATTATGCCAGGTGATAACACCAACTTTACAGTAAAACTTATCCAGCCGATAGCAATGGAGAAAGGTCTTAAATTTGCAATACGTGAAGGCGGTCGTACAGTAGGTGCCGGTCAGGTTACTGAGATACTTAAATAGGAGTAAATTTTATTCTTTGAAAAAAGAATTTTAAACAAATAAAATACAACGAAGTACCTTTGGTTATTACCCTTGGTACTTTGTTGTTTAGAATAAAAGTGAAATAATGTCGCTTTTTTAAATATATTTTTTTCCTTTTTAAAGTTCTTAAAAATCGTTTTTAAAGTTCTTATATGAGACATTTAATAAGCAAAACACGGGAATGGTGCAACGGTAGCATACGGGTCTCCAAAACCTTTGATCTTGGTTCGAATCCTAGTTCCCGTGCCAATAAATTTGATTTTGCAAAACTGCGATCTCAAAATGGCATACATTTTTTTCATTAGCATATTAGCACATCCGCTAATTACCAAATTTTGTTTTATGAACAAGTTCACAGATTTTGTAAAGGAATCATACGTTGAAATGACCGAAAAAGTTAGTTGGCCTAAGTGGGACCAGCTCACCCAATCTACTATGATCGTTTTGGGTGCTACTTTATTTATTACCCTAATTGTTGGGATAATGGATTTTGTAGCAAACAGCTCAATGAAATTTATTTACTCTTTATTTAAGTAATCATGGAAGATATTATAATAGATCCGGCAGTTGCCTTGCCTACAGAAAAACCTGTTAAAGATAATAAGTGGTACGTGCTTAGAGTAGTAAGTGGCAAAGAGCGTAAGATTAAGGAATATCTAGATAAGGATATTATTCGCAATGGCTGGGATAAAATTATTTCTCAAATATTTTTACCTGTGGAAAAGGTTTATAAAGTTTTAAACGGTAAAAAAGTGATGAGGGAAAGAAACTTCTATCCTGGTTATATTATGATGGAAGTGGCAGATGGTAAACTTACTGACGATATTATTCAGCATGTAAGTGGAATAAGTAATGTTATGCATTTTCTAACAGATGGTAAGGGATCAAAGGGAAATATCATTTCATTAAGAAAAGCAGAGGTTAATAAGATGTTAGGCAGGGTTGATGAGATGACTGACCAAGGTGGAGTTACAATGAGTGAGCCATTCATTATAGGAGAAACTATCAAAATTATTGACGGACCATTCAATGATTTTAATGGTGTTATTGAAGAGGTAAATGATGAGAAGAAAAAATTAAAGGTTCAGGTAAAGATATTTGGCCGTGCAACTCCTGTTGAATTAAGTTATATGCAGGTAGAAAAAATAGCATAAAAATAAATGTATATAGAAAATCCGCCTCTTAAATTGGCGGATTTTTTATTTAAATATTGTAAAAAGACAATAAATGCTTATTTTTCTTTTAATTTTCCCTTATACTTTGCTTTAAATAACTCAAATCTTGGTATAGAAACATTTTGTACATAACCATCATTAGGGTTATTAAGAATATAGTGTTGGTGATATTCTTCCGCTCTGTAAAAGGCATCTAATTTTTTCACCTCTGTTACAATGGGTTCTTTAAACATTCCAGATTTATTGTATTTATCAATTGACGCGTTCGCCAATGTTTGTTGTTCAGGTGTTTCAAAAAATACTGCTGATCTGTAAGATGATCCTCTGTCGGGCCCCTGCTGATCTGCTGTTGTAGGATCTTGAGAAAGAAAAAATACATTTAGTAATTCTTCGTAAGAAATAATTTTAGGATCATAATATACCAAAACACTTTCGGCATGTCCTGTTGTTTCAGAACCAACTTCTCTATAGGTTGGGTTTTTAGTATTTCCACCTGCATAACCTGCAATGGCACTGTCTACCCCATTTACGGCTTCAAAAATGTGAACTGTACACCAAAAACATCCCGATGCAAAAACTGCGGTAGCTTTATCTTTTGAAGGTGCCAATTCTACTTTGCTTGTACCTTGTTTTATATTTTTTTTACCCTGGGCACAACTTAACTGGGTAAGTGCTATTAGCCCTATAAGAACAATTGATAATGATCTTAAATAATATTTCATGCTAAATAATTGATTTTAAGAATAATTTTAAATTAAATAATTTTTATTTTATGTACGTTAAAACTAATGATTACTTGCATGTAAAAATCTTAAAACTTTGCTAATGCATATTTTATATTTTTTTCAACAGCTGTCACGAAATAATTTCTTCAAAATATAAATGCGACGATAATAAAATAACTTTATCGAACTGTAGTTTGAATCTGTAAAAAGTGTAAAATATTTATTGTTATGGGTAAAGAAAATCTAAATGGATTAAGAAATTTTAATAATAATGTGGTTATTAAATTTCAGTTGTACAATAGTTTATTTTCTACACTTCCATTTCACCGCATAGAAAAAACGGGGATTTTACTATCTCTATTTCAAAGCCAATGTGATGAAGGTTTTAAAAAATTATTGAGTCCTACAGAAATTATAGAGGTTTTTTTTGATAAACATACAACTTATACAGATCAGCAGGAAAAACTTGATATGCTTTTTAGAATGATACAATATGTGGAACGGCAGGTTGTTTTATTTGATGCGTTGGAAGATGCAGCATTTACCTCTGTTACAGATATGGGGGGTGCAGGTACCCTGAAACAGCTGGAACTGGAAGTTATTCAACACAAAAAAGAAAATGCAATAGACAAAAAACTGAAAGAATTTTCAGTACACTTAGTGCTAACTGCTCATCCAACACAATTTTACCCGGGGCAGGTGTTGGGTATTATAAACGATCTATCAAAAGCTTTAGGAGAGAATGATGCGGCTAAAATAAACATATACCTGCAGCAGCTCGGTAAAACTGCTTTCTTAAATAAGCAAAAACCTACACCTTTTGATGAAGCAGTCAGCTTAATATGGTATCTGGAAAATGTTTTTTACGCAGCCGCAGGTAAAATAGTGAGTACTTTAAAGAATCAATATCCCGACGCACTAACGGAAGATAAATCAATTATTAATATGGGCTTTTGGCCTGGTGGCGATAGAGACGGTAATCCATTTGTAACGGCTGAAATTACCATGAATGTAGCTACTGCCCTCAGAGGGAGCATCATTAAATGTTATTATCTTGAAATAAGAAGACTTAAGCGTCGCCTCACTTTTAAAGGGATTGACGTTATTTTAAACGGGCTCGAAAAAAAATTGTATGATAATATTTTTATACCGGGCTTAAAAACTGAGTTAATCAAAGAAGATATTATAACTGAGCTTGAAAAGGTAAAAGTGATGATCGTTTATGACCACAATGGATTGTTTCTTCATCTTGTAGATGAGCTGGTTAATAAAGTAAATATTTTTGGACTTCACTTTGCAACCTTAGATGTGAGGCAGGAAAGTAGCGTGCATAATAATGTACTCCTTACTATTTATGGTGATGAATACGGGAATTTATCATTGATAGAAAAGATAAATTTTCTCACAAACGCAAATAAAATTGAGAGCGAAAATATCTACGAAGATGCTTTGGTAAATGATACCATCATCAACATAAAAGGAATAAAAAAAATACAACAGCAAAACGGCGAAGCAGGTTGCAATCGTTACATAATAAGCCAGTGTAGTAGTGCATTAAATGTGTTGGAAGTATACGGTTTATTTTTAAGTTGCGGCTGGCAAAAAGAAAATTTTCCCATGGATATAGTACCGCTTTTTGAAACGATAGGTGATCTGCAGAATGCCGCAGGTATTATGAAGGAACTGTACGAAAACGAAGATTACAAAAAACATATTCGGCAGAGAAGTAACAGGCAAACAATTATGCTTGGCTTTAGTGATGGCACAAAAGACGGTGGTTATTTGATGGCTAATTTTAGTATTTACAAGGCAAAAGAAATACTGACAAAAATTGCTAAAGAAAATAATATTGATGTAATATTTTTTGACGGTAGAGGTGGGCCACCTTCTCGTGGCGGTGGTAAAACACATAAGTTTTATGCTAGCATGGGCAAAAACATCAGTAACAAAGAAATACAATTAACTGTGCAGGGGCAAACGGTAAGTTCAAATTTTGGAACAGTAGATGCTGCACAATACAATATAGAACAACTCATACATGCAGGGATAAGTAACGACATTTTTAGCGATAAAGAAATAACGCTACAACCTAATGAGGAGGATTTATTGGAAAAACTTGCAGTAAAAAGTTTAGACAGTTATTTAGCAATAAAAAACCACCCTGATTTTTTAGAATACCTGACACATATAAGTCCTGTAAAGTTTTATGCACAAACGAATATTGCAAGCCGACCTGGAAAGCGCAACACAGGTAATAAATTAAATTTAAAAGATTTGAGGGCTATTCCTTTCGTGGGTGCATGGGCACAGATAAAACAAAATATTACAGGATTCTATGGAGTAGGAACCGCATTAGCTGCTGTTGATAAAGAAGGAAAATTTGGGCAGGTTAAAGAGTTGTATAATAACTCTATGTTTTTTAAAACACTGATGGATAATTGCGAAATGGTGATGAAAAAATGTTTTTTTTCTCTTACTGGATATTTAAAAAGCGATGAAAAATATGCTGAAATATGGAATGAAATATTTGAAGAATTTGAGCTTACAAAAAAATATGTATTGCAACTAAGCGGCAAAACTGAACTGATGAGCGATTACCCGGTTGATAGTTTATCTATAAGTATGAGGGAGAAGATTATTTTGCCGTCGCTCACTATACAACAATATGCTATAAATAAATTAAGAGAAATGGATGAGCAATTTGTAAACTCTCCCATGAAAGAAACTTACGAAAAATTAATTATCCGCTCTTCTTTCGGTATTATAAATGCAGGGAGGAATTCGGTGTAACTATGCATCTTACTTAAATACTTCTGATTTTAAAAAATTTAAAAAGAGTGTGAGGAGTATTAAGTTAAGAATTGAGAAAAATGAAACTTTAAATTAACACGAATGCAGGAATGAAATGTTTTTATTTCTGCATTCGTGATTAATAAATAGGTATAAAAATTTAAAAATATTTGCCAAACTATTTAGTCCTCCCTCAAAAAGTCGTTTTTAAATTTGGGGCATAAAAATTCTTACAAACCCCTATAAAATATTTGTAGAGGAGTAAACAACTGATGATTGCC
>JAYUZL010000131.1:0-5224 GCA_043751875.1 Ferruginibacter sp. | reverse complement strand
CAGCAGGCAAGGTATGGGGAGATGAGAAGCGGGGAAGCTGTACTTATTTTTGTGACGGAAGACTTTTCAAACAAAAAACTTGTAAAGCTTGATGAACCGGGCAAGAGAACTGATGAAATACCCGTGTTGAAACTAAACTTCACCAAACAGTTTACAACTGGCATTTATCCTTACCATATGATGGCGTCTGTGTTTAGCCCGTTAAAGAATTATATAGATAACAAACCAATAAAAATAAACTGCAGTTCGCAGGAATGGTGCGGCCATACTTTCAGCCAGCTGGAAATGAAAAACACAAGTTACAACTGGCAGTTACACTCTTATTTTGAAACAGAGGGCGAGCAGAATTTTAAGATAGATACCTGCCTTACAGAAGATGGGCTTTGGAACAGCATTCGTATTGATCCGAATACGTTGCCCCAGGGCAAAAAACTACTTATTCCGGGGTTGCTGTGGCAAAGACTCAGCCATACGGCAATGAAGACAGAAGAAGCTGTTTTAAAACTTACAACCAATGCTGAATTTGTGGGCGATAAATTAGGTGTTAGTATGTACTCCATATTATACCCTACTGCAAACCGAACGCTTAACATTTATTTTAAAAATAAATTTCCACACAAAATTATAGGATGGACAGAAACTTACCCCGACGGTTTTGGGGACAACAAAAAAACACTTACAACTATTGCCACGCTTAACAAAAGCATCATGCTTGATTATTGGAAACACAATAAAAATGTTGATAGCAGTTATAGGAACAGCCTTGGGTTAAAGTAAAATAGTGTACTCAGATAACTCTCAAAATATAAAACTCACAAATGAATATTTCAAACAATACAATACTAATCACCGGTGGGGGTTCAGGCATTGGTCTCGGACTTACTGAAAGATTGATAAAGGAAAATAATACTGTCATAATTTGTGGAAGAAGAAAGAGTTGATTTGTATAATTAGGTAGCGGTAAACCACAGGAACGTAAATGTTATGATAAACAACGCCGGCATACAACACTGGATGAATATAACTGATACAAATTTTTTTAAGAAAGCAAAGCTTGAAATGTAACAAATATAGAAGGCCCTTGCATTTAACATCTTTGTTTTTACGATTGCCTGCATTAACACCAATAATAAATGTAATCTCAAGTTTATCATTTGTACCATTTATAAAAGTGCCCGTTTATGCCGCTACCAAAGCATTTTTTCATTCGTTTACACTTTAATTAAGACAACTGCTTTCAGCTAAAAATATAGAAGTTATTGAAATGATGCCACCTGCATTAAACACAGATTTAGATGGTAAAGGTTTACACGATGCAGCAACACCGGTCGCTGCATTTGTCGAGTCAATTTTCGAACAGTTAAAAGAACACAAACAACAACTGACTTTTGGTTTTAGCGCAGAAATGGTAAATGCAACTCCTGAAGCATTGGACAATACTTTTAAAAAAATGAACGCCGTTCCCCATTAATAAAATAACATAAGCTTCCTCAAAACGGAAGCCTTTGTTATTTAGAAGAAACTAAATTTTATTTAGCAGAATCTTTCATTGGCATCTTAGCGCCGTCAGGCATGTCCATTTTATCCTGCAACGGCATCGAGCTTTTATTTTTCATCATCATCATTACATCTGGCATACCCATAAACCCCCAATGCTCTTGAGCTTTACCATCTTTCAATTTTACTACATCCACACTTCTCGAGTCTATTTTCGTACTTGATGAAAAGCCCATACCTGGGTTGGCGGTAGTAGTTCCTTTCATTTCTACAAGCGTATACAAATAATCTCCATCAATTGCCTGAGATACTATATTCATCTTCATACCTGGCTCAAAACTGTTGTGCATTTGTGTTAACATGGCAGTTATTTTATCTCCACCGACTAAATCCTCTCCATTAGCACCGCCATTATGATCAACTGCATCGGTCGTAATCCATTTTTTAATTGTTGCTTCATTACCATTTTCAAGGGCTTTGTAAAAGTTTATATTGTTTTCTTTAATGTTTACTGTTGCGTCATCTTTTTTGGTAGTTCTATCAGCACAGGAAATTAAACCACATATAAAAATAGTTGTTGAAGCAAATAAAATCTTTTTCATAAAAAATTATTTAGTTGTTTAAAAAAAACGTAAGACAGCTTAAATATATATAATAATTTATACAATTAAAAACTTTACTCCACTTTTTTATGCCCATAAATGATTATTCAGTATTTACAATTTTGTTTGTAACGGTATTTTTAATCAACCCAACAATTTTGAGCATAAAAAAAGCTACCCCCATAAACGTAGAGGATAACTTTTTTAAAAATAGACTTTATAATTACAAAACCAATGCAGATTTCAACTTACTAGCAGCTTATGCCTGAGCTTCTTTTGCTTGTGGCACTAATGCGGCCATACCAAAAAATTCATGCGTAACACCGGTATATAACTGGTAGTCAGTTAATACGCCGGCAGCAGTTAATTTAGCACTTACTATTTTTCCTTCGGATTGAAAGGAATCTATTTCTGCAGCAATAATGAGCGTTTTAGGCATACTTGTAAAATTTGCTTTTACAATACTTAAACGGGGGTTTGCAGCCCGCACAACCTAGCCAGCATAATTTTTATAAAACCACTCCACCATTGGTTTATTTAAAGGTTTTGCAGACGCATAATTTATATAGCTTTCGCTGTTTACATCGTTGCTGGACATTGGGTAAACCAGCACTTCATACAATGGCATTTGTATTTTCTTATCTCTAGCCATCATACTCATATATGCTGCAAGATTACCGCCTACACTTTCCACCAACCGAGGCAATCTTGGCAGCATCTCCATTAAAACTTTTTTTTAATACCCACTGGTAAGCATCTAATGAACCGGTATGCCCAGCAGGAAATTTATGTTCAGGCCCTTTAGGATACTCAACTGAAACAACTATCGCACCTACCAGTTCACACAGCCCCGTGCGCCACCATTGTAAACATTTATATCTGCAATAACAAAACTACCCCGTGGTAATAAACTATTACCGGGTAAGGTGCTTTTCCTTTTTTGGGTGTGTAAATGCAAACATGTGTTGTACCGCCTGTTACGGGTAGCTCTTTTCCCAATGTGTCGCATTGTTGTGCCGCCCCTGTCATTTTATTATCCAGCATCACAGCCATTACAGCATCTGTAGGTGTAGGTTACATCCGTGCTTCCTTTCCATCTAAAGTTTCAGTACGCTTTACACCGAGGGTCATCAGTTTTTCTATAACTACCTGCATTTCCGGCTTTTTACTCGGTCCTCAATCAGGTGCAGGCATTGTTGGTTTGAGTGTACCCTGTTTATTTTGGGTAATACTACTGTCTTTTATAGAAATTGTAGATGTAGTTGGATTACTGTTGCATGATGCAATTCCTTTAATAAAGCAACCTGCAAAAAAAGTTTTGTAAATGGTTGAAATTGGTGTTTGCATAATTTTTAAATTAAAGTTTAAGTACCTTAATGAGGCTTGATTTTACATAAAAACGTGCCATTGAATGAGGTTCGTACCAAAGTGGCAGTAAGAAATTTAATTGCGGGACATAAATTATTTTTTGGCTTTTTTATCTTGATTTTTGGGGCTCTCAACATGTATTAAAAATAATCTTTTGTTGCGGCTATACGTTCCAAGTCCTCGTTGCGCTTCGCTGCACTGTGGGCTTTCCACTGCTATCCGCCAGCCCTTCAGCTGTAGTTTTTCAATGTTACAATATACAATCCAGTTAAACTTGTTCAATATTTCCTAACTGATACATTTTGCATTTCGGTTCATCGGCTGGTTACTGATAAGGATTTGGCTTTAGGTTAGGAGTATTAATTTTTATTTTTTTTAAAGCATATTAAATATCAAACCTATAAGGTTTACAAACCTTACAGGTTTGCTAAAAACTATAAAAAAATTTCTTTCTTTTTATTGGCTGGTTTTACCCCAACTTAACATTGGATAATTAGTTTTAACTAACAAGGCTGATTCACATGGGAATAAATTTTAGCTAAACAATGAGCAAATATTGTAGTTGCAACTTGCCCATACCTACACAGCACACTAACAACAGTAAGAATTCCATTTTACAAACGGATATTTTACAAACTTTAATTGGGTAAATAATACCAATAAGGGGAGATGATGGGCGAAAATTAAAAAAAGCAATAAAATAGTTTACCTGCAAATAAACACAGCTAAAAATATCAAACGGTCATATGGAATTTAGGTATAGTAAAACTGATATGGGTCCTTATATTCGGCTATACTGATCTACGATAACAAAAATTCTGTCAAAAGCTACTCTACGATAATACAAGTATTAATAGATTTATGCAATTTTTAAAATAGATTACAAATGAATTTATCACATTTTAAAAAGCAAAAATTTAAATATTTTTCAAAAAAATAAAAACATGAAAATAAAAATTCTATTTATTTTTTCAATGGTAATGAATATTTGTTACGGACAAGAATTAATAAATTACGTAAATCCATTTATAGGAACAGGAGCAGTTGATAAAAATAGTCTTTCAGGTAATAACTTTCCTGGAGCAACTATGCCGTTTGGCTTTGTACAATTAAGTCCGGATAATAAAGACGTTCCTTTTTTGCCTTGTTCAGGATATGACTATAATGTAAATACCATAGTAGGATTTAGTCATACCCATTTGAGTGGAACGGGAATACCTGATTTATTTGATGTGCTAATGATGCCAGCTACAGGAGATATCAATCCTGAATCTTTAAAATTAAAAAGTGATATAAGTGGTTTTAAATCTTTGTACAGTCATAAAGAAGAACAGGCTAGGCCAGGATATTATGAAGTGAAATTATTAGATTATAATATAAATGTAGAACTTACTACTACCGAACATGTAGGGTTTCATAGATATACTTTCCAAAAAAATGAAAATTCAGAAATATTAATAGATCTAAATCATTCCCTTGATAAAAAAAGAGAATGGTATCCCTGTAAAATAGTAGCACATGTAAAAATTATTAATGCAACAACCATAGAAGGATATCGAATTATAACCGGTTGGACGCAAGGGTTTAGAAAAGTATATTTTAGAGCAGAATTTTCCAAACCATTTATCAATACTCAAATGATAACTGATGGGAACATTGCAAATAATCAAAACATATCAAATGGAGAATCTGTAAAAACATTATTAAAATTTAAAACTGATGCTGATGAAAAAATATTGGTCAAAGTAGGTTTATCA
>JAYUZL010000130.1:0-13840 GCA_043751875.1 Ferruginibacter sp. | reverse complement strand
ATTATCTCCTATCAATCCTGTTTCCCTAAAAATAAAAGCGATGGCACCAAGGATAAGTAAAATATTAGCCGCTATAAAATATTTAGCCGGTTCATATTTATTTATATAGTATGACACCATACCTGCTACCAGCATCATTATTAATACCAATGCACCTAAAATACCAATGATGGTAACAAGAGGTTTCAACAAATCAATTTTAAAACTATAACAAATCAAGCCGGTAATTAAAGTGGCCACACAGGCCACAATTAACCCATTTAATACTTTATTTACACGGTGTAATTGAGTCGGTGTATGCAGGTAGGTTCTGGTAAACAGAATTCTGGTTAGTCCGGTAAATGGGTTAATGATGACGAAACAAAAAGTATCCCAGAGTGGTGAATTTGGCCACAGATATTCGATACCAAAACCATAATAAAAAGCAAAATACAAACCGATACTTATAATACTGAGAACATAATACAGATAGCTGATATCTTTTACTGCAAAAAAAATAAAAAGATTGTACAAAGCCATTACCAAAATAATTCCGAAAAATAAACCTTGCCATAATAAGCGCTTCCTGTCTGTTTTTTCAAAGAAGGTTTGTTTTACCAACTGCAGGTTAATATCATTGTGCATATAAATACTGTATGCTGCGTTGAATTTTAATAAGATCATTTTCGTTTCATACCTGCCTATAAAAAATTTGATTGCATTCGTGTTGGAAAGCTGTGAACGTAATTGTAAGGGAACTAAACTGCCACTTATTAAATGATCGGTTGCCGCATTAGCTGAAGTAATAAAAGCTTCAAAAAAACCCCACTTACCTGTTTGTAAAATATATTCCTGGTCCTGCCCAGATTTATTAGTTAATAAAAGCTTTCCCCAAATATTTTCGTTTTTTTTAGCTACAACAAAATCTTTTTTATCATAAATATTAAAACTACTTTCTTTTAATTTATCAAAAGAAAGGCTGCCGGATTTATCAATAAACCAGGTAGCTTGATTAGGCAAAATAAGACTCGATGGACTGTTTGCCTCTATCGTTACCTGTGCCTGCAATGTAACCACAAACGTCATTTTAAAAATGACCGATAGTAACAGGCAAAAATATTTCTTATGTTGAGATGACAGGATGATTTTGTAAATTTAACCGTTTATATATTTGTATAAAGCACAAAAAAAATTATGCCCGGCATTAAAGTATTATTGGTAGAAGATGACTGGATCATTGCAAAAGAAATTTCTTATAACCTGCAGGACATGGGATTTGAAATAGCTGGCTGTTTTGATAATGGAGAAGAAGCTTATAGACAGATAAAACTTTTGATGCCGGATCTGGTCATTTTAGATATTGATCTTGCGGGCGAAATGACGGGCATTGAGCTGGGAGCCTTGCTTAAAAAAGATGGGAACACTGCATTTATTTTTCTTACTGCTCTGGCAGATTTGCAAACGGTAGAAAAAGCTAAACTGGTAGAGCCATTTGCTTATCTGGTAAAACCGATATCTCCTGAAACATTATTTTCTACCATTGAAATAACATTACACAATGCAGCCCGGCGCAATGCAGATTTTGCAGCTACCGCTACCAGTATTACTGGTAACCTCCGTTATGATGACAGCATATTTGTAAAAAATAAAAAGCGCCTGGAGAAAATTTTATTGAAAGATATTCTTTGGGTAGAGGCCTACGATATTTATGCTATGGTAAAATCATCGACAGGACAATATCTACTCAGCCATTCACTCAAAGCTGTTGAAGAAAAATTTCCATCTTCCCATTTTATAAGAATTCACCGTTCTTTTATTGTTAATAAAGAAAAAATAGATGCGATAGAAGAAAGTGATCTTATTATTGCAGACACTCCAATTCCTGTGGGGAAAACTTATAGAGACGGCTTAATGAAGAAGCTTTCAGTGCTTTAATCCTATTCTTATCCATTGTATTATTTCGCTTTCACCTTAAAAAATCATCCGTTCACCTTATTGGTTTATCCGTTCACATGTTTACCCGAGATCCTATTTGTGTAGCTGCTAAATTGTAATTCTAATTGCTTGCTATAATGAATAACCTGACTACGCCGGGAATGTTAATCGCTGTATGGATCTGCCTTACATTGTATGCAGTAGTTATTCTTTATTTTGTTATACGTGGTGCCAGACGTACAAAAACTATGTCTGATTATGCTACAGGTACTTTCCAGTTTTCTCCCGCTGCAATAGGGTTGTCACTTGCCGCAGGTATGACAAGCGCTGCAACCTTTATTATCAATCCCGGTTTTGTTGCATATTATGGGTTCAGTTCTTTTTTATCAATGGCAGTATTTCTGCCCTTGGGTGCTATTATATCGTTGGTTATTCTTTCAAAACAATTTAGAAAGATCGGAAACATAATACAGGCAAAAACCATTGCACAGTGGTTGGGTACCCGTTTTCAAAGTGATGGGTTTCGTTTGTACATTGCTTTTTTATCACTGCTTCACATCACTTTTATTGTGTTAATCTGTGTGGGACTTACACAGGTTTTAAGTAAGGCAATAAATGCTGAGCCCTTGTATGTGCTCATTGGCATTGTTGTTTTTACTTTTGGTTACATGATGTTTGGCGGTGCCAACAGTATGGTGTACACCAATACAATTCAGGCATTGCTTAAAGTGGTGATAGCTATTATTATTCTCACCTCGGGTTATCATTTGTTTACAAGTGGCGATGGTGGTTTATTTTCCAAACTAAACCTTATAAATCCACAACTCACCAAACCATTCAACCCGTCGAGTCCATTATACCGTGATTTTTTTGAAGTGGTTATTTGCCAGTTTATTGTAGGCGTTGCGATTGTATGCCAGCCCCATATTATTACAAGATCTCTGTTGCTTAAACATGATAAAGACATGAACCGTTTTCTTACCGTAGCTGTTGTATTGCTCCTGCTTTTCTTCATGGTAATTTTTGCCGGTTTGTATGGAAGGGTCGCTTTTCCCGATCTTAAAATTAATGGTGCCGTTCTACCATTGGATGGTGTAATGTCTGCTTATGTTATAACAAGTTTTAAACCCTTTGTAAGTTTATTTTTGGTAGTAGGGTTAATTGCATCTGGCATGGCCACATTAGAAAGTCTGATACAGTCTATCAGCAGCACCATTACATCAGATATCATAAAACCACTTTCCCGCAAAACAACATTTAAAAATGAATTGGCTGTTAACAGGATGGTTATTGCCATCATGGGAACTGTTACCATTTTTATTTCGTACCAGCAAATAACACACCCCGATCTTAGTGTTGGAATATTGGCACAAAATGGCGTGTATGCTTCTTTCTCGGCAGCTTTTGTGCCGTTGTTGTTCGGTATGTTTTTAAAAGATGTAAATAAAATTGCAGCTATTGTTGCTTCTGTTGTAGCAATCGTTGTACACTTTAGTATTTATTATGGAAGGCTAACACCTTACATGGAACATGGAACCAGAAACCCCGGCATTGCATCAGCAATAGCCATTCTTATTTCGCTGGCTATAGGTGGTATAGTTTATATGCTAACAAAAAGAAAAGTTGCTATAGTATGAAAAAACTGTTGACGATATTAATTATTATTCAATTTTCATTTGCTGCTAATGCACAGGATAGTTGCTTTGCGGTTTATAAAATGCCCGTTAAAATAATACAACTTTTTTTTGGCAAACTTGCTTATATAGAAAAAGGTAAAGGGCAAACTGTTTTATTTATTCATGGCCTTGGTGGAAATCTTTCTCATTGGTTAAAATCAGTACAGGAGCTATCGGTAAAATATAAATGTATTGCAATTGACTTACCAGGATATGGATATTCAGATAAAAATATTGATACAAAAGGAAAGGATCAGTTACAGTTTTATGCAGATGTTGTAAGTGATTTTATAAAAAAGAAAAGACTCAAAAATATAATTGTAGCAGGACATTCCATGGGAGCACAAATAGCTGTTATTACTGCCTTGCAAAATAAAAACACAAAGAAATTAATATTGGTTTCACCTGCCGGGCTTGAAACATTTTCTGAAAAAGAAGCACAACTTTTAATTGCATCAACGCCGGCAACTTTTTTTGAAAAACAGGGTGAAGCCACCATCCGAAATAATTTTAAAAACAATTTTTTTCAACAACCTGCAGATGCAGAACAATTGATACAGGATCGGCTGCATTTAAAAAACTGCACTTATTTTAAATTGTATTGCGAAACCGTTTCTGCGGGCATAAAAGGAATGCTGGTTCATCCCGTAAAAGACTCACTAAAATATTTAACTATGCCGGTACTGATTGTATTCGGTGCCAACGATATGCTTATACCGAACATATACTTGCATGCTGCTTTGAAAGCATTAGACCTGGCAAACCAATCAGCTGCTTTAATCAGCAGTTGTAAAGTTGAAATGGTAGAAAAGGCAGGTCATATGGTTCAATTTGAAAAAAGTTCTGAAATAAACAGAATCATTAAAAATTTTATTCAATAGTTTTCAATTAACAAACACTAAATCAAACAAACATGAGAAATTTACTAGTGCTTTTGCTGATACTTATCTTACACGTTGCTGTGTTTGCACAGAACACCGGCATGGTAAGCGGTAAAGTTACTGATAAGCAAACTGGTGAACTGCTGATTGGCGCATCCATTACAGTTCGTGGAAGCAGTGCTTCTACCCTAACTAACTTTAGCGGAGCTTTTACATTTAACGTAAAAACAGGAAAAAATACAATTCTTATATCCTATATAGGCTATGAAGATTTTGTAGAATCAGTCACCGTAATCAATGGATCAACTGTAACAGTCGATGCAGGAATGTCTGTATCTAACAGGCCGGACAATGTGGTAGTTGTATCCGCATCTAAACGTCCAGAAAAAATTACAAGAGCCCCGGCTTCTGTCAGTGTAATCAGTGCAAAGGATTTTGCACAATCTTCCTCCTTTAATGTTGGTGAACTGTCATCAAAAGTACAAGGAGTTGAATTTGTTCGTACGGGTGTAACTGGTGTTGGTATAAATGCACGTGGTTTCAATAATGCCTTCAATGCAAAAATATTATTAATGACCGATGGACGTAACAGTATGATGGCAGGTAGCAGTGGTTTGCCGGCCGGGATTATGAATACAGTGGTAAAAGAAGATATTGAAAGAGTAGAAATTGTACTGGGGCCAAACTCAGCCCTATATGGCCCTAATGCACACAATGGTGTTGTAAATACCATAACAAAAGATCCCCGCAAATGGCAGGGAACTGATATTGCGCTGGGAGCAGGCAATCAAAGTGTATTTTCCGGCCGTTTTAGGGCAGCAACAAAAGTCAACAACAAATTTGCTTACAAATTAACGGGTGAATATACTACCGGAAAAGATTTTGAATTTCACGATACTATTTATGCAGGAGGGAGTGTTTATGGCCCTGCCGTAAGAATACCGGAAAGAATTCCTTCTTACCAATTTAAACACATGAGAGGAGAAGCGCATGCTTATTACAGTATTACCCCAAAATCTGATTTGATTGCTTCCTATGGAGGCAGTGACAATGATTTCCTTAGTGTAAATAATACCGGCCGCAATCAGATACGTGGCTGGAAATTCTCGTACCTGCAATTACGTTACGTGAGCCCACGATTGTTTGCACAGGCTTATGAAACCTGGACAAACGTTGGAAATTCTTACGGAATCCCCGGTTACACAAGAGATTACTGGAACCGAACACACAGTACTATTACTGATGGGAACAGTCCATTATATGCTAATGCAGGCCGCCTGCCGCCAGATTCTGCCGAAGCCTTTGCCCTAAGACTGGGTAATAAATTTAAAGAAAAATCAACACGCTTTAATTCTGAAGTACAATACAATTATAACTTTAGTAACATCGGACTAAATGTGATAGCCGGCGCTACTTACCAGCACGATGCTCCCAAAACTTATGGTACAGTATTGATTGATGCCAATGAAAAAGTAGAGATTACCCAATATGGCGGTGCGGTGCAAATAGAAAAAACATTACCTGCTGATATTAAACTGGTAGCCGCAGCAAGATTAGATTATCATAGTTTGTTTGGAAACCTGTTCTCACCAAAAATTGGATTGGTAAAAGGTGTTCCTGGAGGTGCGGTTCGTTTTACATGGGGTAAAGCTTTTGCAGCACCAATTATTCTATTTCAGCGAGCCAGTGTATTTGGAATAGTGTTTGGAAATGGTAGTGGCGTAACTTATATACCAAACGGATCTAAGTTAAGCGATGCATCACAACAAAAAACAACAATACCCCTCAATCCTGAAGAAATAAATACGTTTGAAATTGGTTATAAAGGAGCCATCGGTAAAAAATTATACATTGATATAAATAGTTATTATGGCAACAGTAAAAATTTCTTAAGCCCTGCACTATCTGTTGGCGGACGGGCGCTAAGCGTTGGCAACCTACCTATCACCACCCCATTATTAATACCGGGTAGTGTAAGCAATGATACCTTAAAAGGTGCGGCATTTAGTACTTACTTTAACTATGGCCAGGTAAAATCTTATGGTGTTGATATTGGAATTAATTATTTCTTTACTGACATTATTAGCCTGGCTATAAAGTATAGTTTGTTTGATTCGGATATTACCAAAGACAATATTAAAAATGATGCAAACAAAGATGGATATGTATCACTTGAAGAAAGAAGCCTAAATGCATCTAAACAAAGGCTTGCTTCCACCTTAAGTTTTCAGAACCTTTTAAAAGGAAAAATGTTTATTAATCTTTCTCTTCGCAGTGTGCAAAAATTCGATATGTACAGCGGAAGCCAAATCGGTACTTCGGAAGGAGAAGGAAAAAGAGGTGTTGTATATGGCGGTATAAATCCGCTAAATAATCAGCCTAGAAATTATTTAAAGAATTTTAATTGGGGAGCATTGGGTGGTTTTACCAGCATAGATATCAGCGCAGGTTATAAACTTAACAGTATGCTCAATCTAGGAGCAGGCGTAAGCAATCTTTTTAATACAACTCAAAGAGAATTTGTAGGTTCTCCTTCAATAGGCCGATTGTTTTCTATTGAATTGAAAGCGCATATTCCAAACACAGTTAAAGCAAAGAAAAAATAATTTATTTTGGTTAATTGGGTGGCACCTCTCGGGGTGTCATCTTTATTTTATCTATCATGTCGCTTCAATTACTTACCATACAGCATTGGCTCAAAAAACATGCAACTTACAGACCGCAACATCCGGCCATAATCTTTGAAGACAAACAACTTACTTACGGGCAACTTTACGAAGAAGTAAACCGCTTGTGCAATGCATTTGTTGCAGCCGGCATTGGCAAAGGCGATAAAGTTGCAACACTGCTTTCAAACTCGCTGGAACTATGGGAAACTTATTGGGCCTGCGCTGCTATTGGCGCAATAGCTGTGCCTTTGAGCCCTTTGTTGCGGGGCGATGGTTTATTTAATTTATTAAACAATTCGGATACAAAACTGGTTATTACCAGCCAGAACCTTACTGAACATATTGATGCAGTAAGAAAAAAACTTAACAATATTCCTGCTGAAAATTTTTGGATAACCGATTCGGTAGAAGATGGTTTTCAGAATTACCACACTAAAAAACAACAACAGTTACCGCAACCGCCGCAGACAACAGATGTATTTGGCGATGACGCATACAATATTATTTACAGCAGTGGAACAACAGGATTGCCAAAGGGTATTGTTATCAGCCATGCCGTAAGGGCACTGTATGGTTCTTTATTTGCCAATGCATTTCGAATGACACCAGAAAGTGTGGTAATGCATTCAGGGTCTATTATTTTTAATGGATCTTTTTTAACATTGATGCCGGCTATGTTGCTCGGCTGTACGTATGTTTTAATGAGTCATTTTGATGCCAATGAAGTTGTGGATATTATTTATAAAGAAAAAGTAACACATACTATTCTTGTTCCTTCGCAAATTATTGGCTGTTTGCAAAAATCAATATTTAATAAAGCCCATTTATCATCGCTGGAATATATTCTTTCAGTAGGCGCCCCTTTATTGCTGGAGCATAAGCAGGAATTAAATAAGCGCATGCCAAAAGTTTTTTATGAATTGTATGGATTGACAGAAGGATTTATGACCATCCTGGATAAGAACGATGTAATGAAAAAGACAGGAAGTGTAGGCATGGCACCACAGTTTATGGAGATGCAAATTGTAGAAGATAAAGGCACCGGTAAAGATTTTGTACCCTTGAAGGCAGGTCAAATTGGAGAAATCATTGGTCGGGGTCCTTTGTTAATGACGGAATATTATAAAAACCGGGAACAAACAAATGAAGCATTAAAAGATGGTTGGTTATTTACCGGCGACCTGGGTTATGTAGATGCTGATGGTTTTTTATTTTTAACGGGAAGAAAAAAAGACCTCATTATTTCCGGCGGTGTAAATGTGTACCCTTCAGATATTGAAGAAGTGATTATTCGTCATCCGGCTGTAAAAGATGTAGCTGTATTTGGTGTACCGCACGAAGAGTGGGGCGAAACTCCGGTTGCTGCGGTTGTCTTACAGGAATGTATTAGTGCTACAGCTGCTGAAATAAAATCATGGTCCAACCAAAAATTAGAAGCACGTTACCAGAAAATTTATGAAGTAATTATTATGAAAGAATTACCAAGAAATGTGGCAGGCAAAATTCTAAAAAGAGAACTACGGGATAATTTTGCGGGTAACTTTAATGCAGAAAAAGACAACACGATCAAGTGTATAAAAAGCAAAGATTATTTCATTAAAACCAATACAATTAACCTTCATTATCTGGAGTATGAAGGAGAACAGCCGACCATTATTTTTATGCATGGGTTAACAGCCAATGCACATGCATTTGATGGGCTGATGGCGGCCGGGCTTAATCCTGCGTTTCACATAATTTCTGTAGACCTCCGTGGCAGAGGAGAGAGTGATGCTCCTGATGTTGGTTACACCATGAAAGAACATGCAACCGATATTATTGCATTAATGGATGCATTAAAATTAAACAAAGTCATTTTAGCCGGGCATTCTTTTGGTGGCTTTCTGGCATTATATCTTGTAAAGTATTTTCCAGATCGGGTAGATAAATTAATTTTGATGGATGCTGCAGCAAACATGCATCCCAATACTAAAGATATGCTGGCACCGACTTTGGGGAGGTTAGGGCAAACTTTTTCTTCTTTTAACGCCTACCTCGAAAAAGTAAAATCAGCAGCTTACCTCACTTTTTGGGATAAAAATATGGAGACCTATTACAAGGCAGATGTAAAGCAACATGCGGACGGTTCGGTAAGTTGCATACCGCAATCGGCCCATATGATGGAAGCTGTATTAAAAGGAAGCCTTGGGGAACCATGGATGGATTATTTACAGACATTAGAACACGAGACTATCTTAATTAATGCGCCGGGCGTGTACACTTTAGGGGCTGCATTATTACCCGAAGAAAACGCCATGGAAACGGTGGAGTTAATGAAAAATTGTATCTATGCAAAAGTGCAGGGAAATCATCAAACCATGTTGTATGGCCCGGGAGCAGGAGAAATTGTATCTATCATTAAACATTTTTTAAATAAATAATTATGCAGGTAAAAAATAGTGTTGTT
The DNA here is from genome assembly GCA_043751875.1 of Ferruginibacter sp. Classification (GTDB taxonomy): domain Bacteria; phylum Bacteroidota; class Bacteroidia; order Chitinophagales; family Chitinophagaceae; genus Ferruginibacter. Next base: position 4,254 of record JAYUZL010000130.1, on the reverse strand, counting down.
GTTATTACAGGAGCAGCCAGTGGTATTGGTGAAGCAACAGCTATTGCCTTGGCTGCTGCTGGTGCCAAGCTTTTATTGGGAGATATGAATGAAGAAAAATTATTTGCTGTAAAACAAAGGATAGTTGATAATGGTGGAATAGCTGAAGCAATGTTATTAAATGTAACCAATGAATCTTCTGTACAGTCTTTTATGGATTTTGGGATAGCACAATTTGGAGCCATTAATGTGGTGCTTGCCAGTGCCGGCATAACCCGTGACAGTTTTTTGGTTACGCCAGACAGAGAAACGGGAAAAGTAAAAAAATTCATGACCACCGAGCAATGGCAACAGGTTATTGATGTAAACATGACAGGCGTATTTTTAACCCTGCGGGAAGCTGTTATAAGGATGGTAAATAATAACTGCGAAGGAGTGTTGATTCCCCTCTCTTCAATCAATAAAACAGGCGAGCTCGGGCAATTAAATTATGCATCGAGCAAAGCTTCAGTAGCCTTATGGCCAAAAATATTGGCCGGCGAATTTCATGCACGAGGTATAAAAAATATTCGAATAGCAGCTATAGCCCCAGGGTATGTTGCAACAGCTTTACTCACTTCTATTAAACCAGAAATTCTCCAAACCATTGTCAACGATATACCGCTTGGTAGGTTGGTAAATACCGATGAAATAGTAGCCACCGTAAAATTTATTATTGAAAACGAAGCTGTTCATGGCACCACGCTGGAAGTGAGTGGCGGTATTACAGGGAAGGGATTAGCTAAGTAGTGGAAGAAAGTTTTTTACATAGTAATAATTTTGTAAATCGATGTTGAAAGGGAGGTGTTTATTTTATAAATATTAAAGAAATTTTCATGCTCACTTTCTACATTCAAATTATGTTCGTTTACAAAATTGCGTACAATATCTGCTATAATTAAATACCTAAATGAGTTTCATTAAAGCTATTTATTAAACTCTCCTACATGCCAAAGTACGCCTGAAGGATCGTGTACAAAGCACTCTTTGCCCCAGGTTTCGTGCCTAACCGGCTCCAATCTTACTGATGAGTATTTATCTGGCAGACCAAGCGCTAAAAGTTCAGTCCAATACGCTTCAACATTCTCCACCTCTAAAAAAATCATACTGTTATCTATCCAGTCTTTTAAATAATAATCCTGCAGATAAAAACCACATCCATTCTTAAAAAAGTAAGACATATTATGGAATAAAACATTTTCTTCAAACCCAAAGTCTTTGTAAAATTTTCTGGATTGCTCAAAATTTTGTGCCCCAATAAAAGGTCTGATAGAAATTGCGTTTTGATTCATAATTATATTTTAATAATCAGCATTTGACAGACTATGTTTTGCAATTAAAACAAGTAATCAAAAAAGACTGCTACTTGTTTATTAAAGATATAAAAAGGTACAATACAAAGGGTGCTGTTTTTGATAATGCCAACCGCCGATTGTGTAACTTTAAATACACCTAATATTATTATATGGATAATTATAAAAAAAGATGCATCTGCCGAACTTGTACGGTGGCAAAGAAATATGATGCGAAGCCCTTCTGTGTTGAATAGACTAGCTAAAAAATTACAAACAAAAACAAACAACTGGATACCTGAAAAAATACACAAAGCCATTACAGCCACTATAAAACAATTGATACGTGGGGTTTTGTTTGGTGCAAAACATACTACCTCAAAACCATTGCAGGATAAGTCATTTGAAGTGCGGGAAATGGCAGTTACAGAAAGAATAAAAGCATCTAAAAATACTGCTGCCATTGAAGGTGGTATAACAGGTGCTGGAGGAATTTTTTTAGGGCTTGCAGATTTTCCTATTTTAATTGGTATAAAAATTAAACTTTTGTTTGATATTGCTGGTTTATATGGTTTTGATGTAGACGATTATAAGGAGCGTGTGTATGTGTTGCATATTTTTGAGATAGCATTTTCCAGCGATGTGAGAAGAAAGGAAATTTATTTAAAAATGTTTGAATTGGGATGAATACTGCAAAACACTTCCGGAGGATATTGAGCAATTTGATTGGAGAAATTTTCAACAGGAATACAGAGATTATATTGATCTTTCAAAAATGGCACAACTTATACCTGTAATTCGTGCGCCAGTGGGTGTGATAGTAAATTACAGACTCATAAAAAAGCTGGGTGTTACGGCAATGAATGCCTATCGTATGCGTTTGTTAAAATAATTTAATGCATTAATAAATACAATGTTGAATTGGAATTATTTGCTTCTATTATTCATGAATTTTAGCTGACCTTACTGTGCTGTCTTCAGCAAATTCAATCACCAAGGTTTTGGTGTGTAGCGGAAAAAAATCAGCAACCAAGGTTTGCCTAACCATGTAAAAAATTTAATTGGTATCGCTGCGGTTTGGGTAACCATGCATCTTTAAAATAGTATCTCTTTTTAATCCTGTCAATCTTTTATTGTCCATTAAATCATTTAGGATATTATCTCTGTAGGGATATTCTTTATTATTTTGTGTGGCCCATTTTACTTTATCAAATTTATCTTCTTTTCTATCCTCTTTTTTATTGTTACATCCTAAAAAACAAAGCAGCAATATTGGAAGAAAGTTTTTGATTTTCATGGCTGAAAAATACTATAAATTGTAAAGAACAAAGCCTAGTTTTTATACTAATAGAAATAAAATGGCGGGCATTTTCACGAGCACGGCATCACCATGAATAGGCTTCTCATTATTTTAGGCGATCATTAGTTCACACAAAAAATATTAAAAGGAAGCAAATGGCACCATTAAAATTCATGTCTAAGTCCGCCATACCAGTTCTTTGCGACATTCTGCCAATCCTTAAGTAAATTTGCAATCTAAAACACTTTTAACTGTTGGTTGATATTATACAATTATTACCTGATAACATTGCAAACCAAATAGCTGCAGGCGAGGTTATTCAAAGGCCTGCAAGTGCAGTTAAGGAACTGCTCGAGAATGCGGTGGATGCAGGTGCAACAGAAATTTCTCTTTTTGTGAACGATGCTGGAAAAGCACTTATACAGGTTATTGACAATGGCAAGGGTATGAGCGAAACCGACGCCCGTATGGCATTTGAGCGACATGCAACCTCCAAAATTCGCAGTATTGAAGACCTCTTTCGCATAAAAACGATGGGCTTTCGGGGCGAAGCACTGGCAAGCATTGCAGCTGTTGCGCAGGTAGAACTAAAGACAAAAAGATCTGAAGACGAAACGGGCATTTACATAGAAATAGAAAACAGTATGGTAAAAAAGCAGGAGCCCGTTGCTGCGCCTACGGGCACTTCTATTGCCATGAAAAACCTGTTTTTTAATGTGCCGGCACGCCGCAACTTTTTAAAAAGTAATCCATCAGAACTGCGCCATATTATTGATGAATTTATAAGGGTTGCTATGGCATTTCCTGAAATATTTTTCTCCCTCACATCCAACGGACAGCAGGTTTTTCATTTAGAAAAAGGTACCCTCAAACAAAGAATTGTACAAATTCTTGGCAACAACTACAATGCAAAACTGGTGAGTGTGCAGGAACGTACAGATTATCTGGATATACTTGGTTTTGTAGGCAAGCCCGAAACTGCAAAAAAAACAAGGGGCGATCAGTATCTTTTTGTAAACAACCGGTTTATAAAAAGTGCTTACCTCAACCATGCCATTATGAGTGCCTTTGCTGATATGATTCCCAAAGACAGCTTTCCCATGTATGCGTTGTTTATAGACCTTGATCCTGCACAGATTGATATAAATGTGCATCCCACAAAGCAGGAAATAAAGTTTGAGGACGAAAAGATTGTGTATGCATTTGTGCAAAGCGCCGTTAAACATGCGTTGGCACAATTTAGCATTACACCCACGTTGGATTTTGAATTGGATGCTTCCATCCAGCAGCTTGATGCTGTAAACAAACCAGTTACAGAGCAGCATCGTTCTTCTGCATCATCCTCTTCGCTGTTTCAAACCTTTACAAAAAAAAACCAGGCGCATTTTATAGAAAATAAGAGTGAGCTGGCACACTGGAAAGATTTTTATGAAAAACCTTCTGCGGAAAACCTAAAAGAGTATTCATCTGCTTCACAACCAATTACCGAGTTCGAAAAGCATGTAACAAACAATGAACAACCACAGCCACACAGCGAATTAATGCAGTTGCACAATGGATATATTGTTGTGCAGAACGATAAAGGATACCTGCTTATAAACCAGCAAAATGCGCATGAAAGAATTTTATACGAACGCTTTTCAA
>JAYUZL010000129.1:0-25503 GCA_043751875.1 Ferruginibacter sp. | reverse complement strand
TTACCACTACGGGAAAATCTTAATGAATTATTTAGCTATCATTTGAGGGAGCTTGAAATATTGAACCAAGGCATAAAACCTACCTTTCTAACTAAATTTATTCAATGAAAAGAAAATTGAATATCTGTATAGTTCACCCCAACCGAAATGCGTATTCAGAAACATTTATACGAAATCATATAAATTATTTGCCGGGAAATATTTTTGATTTGTATGGCAGTGTTTTGCCCGCCTTTAACAACAAAGATGAACGTATTGCAGATCTTTTTATTCATAGAAATTTTCCTGCAAGATTATTAATGATGGCTTGTAAAATTTTACCTGCGTTTGTTATTGCCAGAATTTCATCATCAATAAAAGGCTATCCTTATGATGAAAATTTTAATAAAAAAGCCTTTGAATATTACCTTAAGAAAAATAAAATTGATGTAGTGCTAGCTGAATTTATGGGGAAAGGCTCCGTAGCTATGGATAGTTGCAGTTTGCTTAGCATTCCGTTGGTAGTACATAGCCATGGCGGAAGCGATATTGCAAGCATACATGTAAAAAAATATTATTCACAAGATTTTCCTGCTCTTTTTAAAAAAGCTTCCTTTATAATATCGGTTGACAGTTATTCGTCAGCATGTCTTTTAGAAATGGGTTTGCAAAAAAATAAACTAGTGAACTTAGGTTACGGTATCGACACTAATCTATTTGAAAAAACAACACCCTCTTTAAACGGGGAGTTGTTTTTTGCTGCCGGTAGATTTGTAGGAATGAAAGCACCGCACCTTACAATTATTGCTTTTTCAAAAGTACTAAGATACTATCCCAATGCAAAACTCGTTATGGCAGGCGACGGTGTTTTATATGATCCTTGTATTCAGTTAGTAAAAGCATTGCAAATTGAAAAAAATGTTGAATTGCCCGGTGTGCTTGATAATATAGCTGTCAGTAAATATATGCATAAAGCCAGGGCATTTGTGCAGCATTCGTTATTCACAATTGAAAATGAATCAGAAGGTACACCTTTAGCTATTCTTGAAGCAATGGCTTGCGGTTTGCCGGTAATTAGTACCTACCATAATGGGATTGCTGATACAATTGAGCATGGGCATGATGGGTTATTAGTAAAAGAAAATGATATTGATAAGATGACATTTTTTATGCAGCAGGTGTTGGATGATCCATCTTACGCTGATAAGCTGGGTAATAATGCAAGGGAAAAAATAGAAAATAATTTTGAGTTATCAATGGTAATTGCAAAATTATATAAGGTACTTGCTGAAGCTGTTGAAACAGCTAACGAAAATCAGTTATTGTCGACCTATGTAAGCAATAGACAGCATTAAAATAATTATTAAGCCATAACAAATTGGGTCTTAGAGTGACAATTAATAATTCATTATTGTAAATATCTAACAACTTTAAGTATGATTGCCTACATTAAACAAATACGAAACAAAATCATTTCATCCTACAAAAAAAAGCATTATGAAAAGCAATATTTTAAAATCATAGGTAGAAAAGTTTTGGACGACAATGCAGGCAATGATTTAATCTTCGATAAAATAAATGCAGGAGTACCTTGCTTTATAGCCCGCTTTGGTTCAACAGAGTTATCAACTATTCTTTATTACAGACAAGTGAGATTAAAGGAGGCACAGCTTGCTAACTATAACGACTCGGTCTGTATTGCTTCAGGATTTTTTCCCTTCTCAGATGAAGCTATCGATAATTTTTCCAAATTATATGTGTCTTTTATTAAAAATATAGATATTTTGGGTGTATGGGATGTGGGTGAAGATAAAGTAGCTGATCTTTTTAATTTAAACATCAAGCTAATAAACTTAACGGCTATAGAACCGTATTATTTTAAAAACCCTTGGAGCCGTGCCTTAGAAGGAAAAAAAGTTTTGGTCATTCATCCGTTTGCAGACTCAATTAAGCATCAATATGCTAGGCGTCAACATTTATTTGTAAATAAAGATATTCTACCCACTTTTGATCTTAAAATTATTCCTGCTGTACAAACAGTTGCAGATAATACTCAAGGGTTTAAAGACTGGTTTGAAGCGTTGGAATACATGTGTGGGGAAATATTAAAACAAGATTTTGATGTTGCAATCATTGGAGCCGGTGCCTACGGTATGCCGCTCGGTAATTTTATTAAAATGAAAATGGGAAAGGTAGCAATTCACATGGGGGGAGCCACACAAATATTATTTGGTATAAAAGGGAAGCGGTGGGATAAAATACCCCGGGTAAAGTCATTATTTAATGAAAATTGGATAAATCCTTCTTTTAACGAACGTCCTTTAGGTCTCGAAAAAGTTGAAGGAGGTTGCTACTGGTAATATGTTTGAGACACCCGTTTTATTTTTAATTTTTAATCGGCCTGAAACTACCGCCCTTGTATTTGCACAAATAAAAAAAGTACAACCTAAATTTTTATTTGTAGCTGCTGATGGTCCCCGGAAAAACAAAGATGGGGAGGAAAAGAAATGCAGCCAGGCACGAGAAATAGTAATGAATGAAATAACCTGGAACTGTGTTGTAAAGACACTATTTAGAGATGATAATTTAGGATGTGGTCGAGCAGTATCGGAGTCTATAACCTGGTTTTTTGAAAATGTGGAAGAAGGAATAATATTAGAAGATGATACGGTGCCGGATCTGAGTTTTTTTAGCTATTGTGCGAATTTACTGGATCGCTATAGAATGAACTTGACAGTTATGCACATCAGCGGTTGTTATTTCTTAAAAAACCATGAAACTTCACCCGCAGATTTACCTACCTATTATTTCTCAAAGCATATCCACGTATGGGGTTGGGCTACCTGGAAAAGGGCTTGGAAAAACTATGATTTAGCCTTAAAGAACTTTACACCAAATCAAAACCAAATTCAAAGCTATTTTGGTAGACACGCATCGTTTTGGAACGGCATCTTTACTGAAACCAAATTGGGTAATATTGATACTTGGGATTATCAGTGGATGTACTGTATTTGCACTCAAAATGGTTTAGCCATCAACCCTACAACGAATCTTATAAAAAATGTAGGCTTCAACACTGATGCAACCCATACAAAAGACAACAATTCTTTGTTCAGTGCTGTCGAAACGGCACCAATTACCCAACTGAATCATCCGACCACTATTAAGGTTAACGAACAAAGAGATGAACACTACTCAATTTTTTTTTTAAAACTAGAAATACAAAAAACACGCATGTTCAAAAGTAGAATTAGAAATTTAATGAAGCGTATATTTCCAATTATAAATAGTGATATTAAAATTGTTGCAAAAGAATTCACCCGTTTAAAAGCGATGCCAAGATTTACATATACCGAGACCACTTTTATGAAAAAAATTTTTTGTGTCCCGGATGCGGCCAGTTTTTTATCCTCAGTTAACGAAATTTTTGAGCGGAAAATTTATAAATATAACAGTAGTCAAAATGTACCGGTAATTATAGATTGCGGTGCTAACATTGGCCTTGCAACACTGTATTTTAAGCTTAATTATCCCAATGCAAAGGTTTTAGCCTTTGAACCTGATCCGAATATTTTCACAGCACTAAAAAATAACATATCGGGATTTAATTTTTCGGATGTTGAATTGTTTAATGAAGCAATTGGTGAGAAGGAAGCTGCACTAAACTTTCAGATAGAGGGAGGACATTCGGGGATGTTGGTAGAAGTTCCAACTGATACTACTATAAAAGTTAACGTTACTGCTTTGAAAGATGTTCTTGCGAGATTTAAAATGGTAGATTTTTTAAAAATAGATATTGAAGGTTTTGAAATTAAAGTATTGCCTTCTATAAAGGAAGAGTTAAAAAAAGTAAATTATTTATTTTTAGAATACCATACATTTATAGATAAACCACAAGAGCTTTCTACTATCATTACCATCATTGAAAATGCAGGGTTTAGATATTATATTAAAGAGGGAGCAAATAAAAATAATCCGTTTTTGGAAGGTGAATTATTTTATAAAATGGATATGCTTCTCAATATATTTTGTTACCGCCAATAATTTTTTTTCTGAATGTGTGATACATCTAATGTACCTGAGGTAATTGTTGGTATTCCTTTGTATAAAGGAATACCAACGCCATCAGAATTTTTTTCATTTGTGCAATGTTGTAAGGTTTTGGGTAGGTATCCTTTTGCCATTATTACACACCCGGGAATAAACTTGGATGTGTATACTTATCATTTAAAGGAATCTAAAATCTGCTACGAGGTAAAGTATTTTGAAGAAAATTTCTTTGCAAACATTGGCGGATATAATCAACTTTTATGGAGTGCAGCTTTTTACAGGGCCTTTTCGGAGTATAGATTTTTGCTCATTTACCAGTTAGATGCGTTTGTTTTTTCTGACCAGTTATTGCAATGGTGTGCTAAAGATTATGATTATATTGGCGCTCCATGGCTTAATGAAACATGGCCTAACAAGAAATTAATAAATAGACAACTTCCATATTTTACAAGATTTCCTTTTTTGTTTAAAATGCTAAAAGGTAAAGACGGTTTAGTAGGAAACGGAGGGTTTTCGCTTAGGAAAATAAAAGCGCATATAAAATATGCGGAAGCTCACGAACTTAGCGTAAGAAATTTACAATTGAATGAAGATCTTTTTTGGAGTAAATATATTGCGTCAAAGTACAAAAGTTTTACCATACCCTTATTAAGCGAAGCATTGTCGTTTGCTATTGAAAATGATCCCGGTAATGCTTTTAAATTACTTGGTTGTTCCTTGCCTTTTGGTTGCCATGCATGGTATAAACATAATCAACCAGGTTGGGACATCATTTTTAAAGAAGCGGGGTTTAATACTTCACAAATTCCTTATCCTTAACAAGGCATAGCCATGGAAAATAAGTCTGAATCTTTTTGGTTAAAAAGCTACCAATTGCATGTAGACCATGAAAAGTCACAGGATTGCGAGCGACTGCAAACATGGAAGCAATTTAACACTGTGGATGCTTGGAGGCATAAGCGGATGTATGATGCTGTATTGCCAGTATTACTCAGCTATCCTGATGCATCATGGCTTACGGTAGGCGATGGCAGGTATGGAACCGACGCTAATTTTTTAATAAGAAACAATGCTAAAGAAGTGATGGCTACAAGCATATCCGACGAATTGCTGAAGCAGGCTTATGCTGACGGATTTATTAGCAACTACAAAGTGGAAAATGCAGAGGATTTGAGTTTTGCAGAAAATAGTTTCGATTTTGTGTTTTGCAAAGAATCTTATCACCACTTTCCACGGCCGATGGTTGCCTTTTATGAAATGCTTAGGGTTGCCCGCAATGCAGTAATTGTAATAGAACCCAATGACGTCAACATTATTACAATAAAAGATGTCAAAACTCTTATTAAACCGCCGAACAAATGGAAACTAATAAAGAACTTTTCAAAAGATTTCATGGGTATTAAGCGCTTTACTTACAACACATATAACCCCGGTGGTTACGAAACCTTGGGCAATTATATTTACTCGACATCTCAAAGAGAATTTGAAAAAGCAGCCCTTGGACTCAATCTTCCTTTAATTGCTTTTAAGGGAATCAATGATCATTATGAAAATGGCGTAGAATTTGAACAAGCTTCGGCTGATTCACTACTCTTTACCAAAATAAAAAATGCAATAGCTACTGCAGATGCTTTCTGCGAAAAAAATGGTAGGCCCTACAATATTTTGGTATCAATTATTTTTAAAGTATCGCCAAACGAAGCAGTGCTTCGACAATTAGCAGCAATAGGCTTCATCCTGGAAAACCTTCCCCGAAATCCCTATGTCTAACTTAAAAAATTATATTAAAAAGAGCCAATCGATCACCAAACTACTCCGTTTTATTGCCAATAACAAACCTGAGCCTGTGCCATCAATTAAAGGCACAGGTAATATATTTCAGAACAATGGCTTATTAAAAAATGTAACCATCCACATTGAAGGAAATAACAATCGGGTAACTATCGGAAAACATACCAGCATTAACAATACAGTTATTTACATGAAGGGAAATCACCAGCAGCTTACCATAGAAGACCATTGTTTTATGGGTAATGGTGCACTTTGGTTAGAAGACAACAATTGTTCATTAATAATAAAAACTAACACCACCATCGAAGATGCACATTTGGCAGTTACTGAAAACCATTGCCAATTAGAAATTGGGGAAGATTGCATGTTGGCAAAACACATAGAAATACGTACAGGTGATTCGCACAGCATTATTGATGAAACGACAAAAGAACGGATCAATAAAGCAGAGAGTGTAAAGATCGGAGCGCATGTTTGGGTAGGTGCCCATGTTAAGATTTTGAAAGGCGTCACTATAGCCGCAAACAGCATTATTGGTATAGCAGCCCTTGTTACCAAAGATGTACCCGCAAATAGTATTGTTGCAGGCATTCCTGCAGTAGTTGTCCGTACCAATATAAACTGGCATAGGGCTAGAATATAGATCTGCACTCACAAAAAGAGAATATTTCAAACGGCTTTTTTGAAAAAGTATTTGTAAAATTTCAGTTCTTAACAGTACTAAAATGAAGAAAAATTATATTGAGCATGATCGGTGAACTCTGCTCCATCGAAATTACCTTAACACCCAACATGGTACTTTCAAAAAAACATGAACCTGCTTTAGCTGTCCCTTAAATATAATAGATGCAGGTATGAACATCAGACTTACTTCCATTTACCTAAATCCGGCATACTTGGGTTTAAGCTTTTGCATAGTATAACTAGATAATAAAAATTTTATAATACTAGAAAGAAATACTAAACGCAATTCGTTTGCTACCTGTATTATAATAGATGCAGGTGTTAGGTGGAAAAACTGTTTTTTTTAAACTAAACGGAGAATTTAAAGATGGAAACGATTGGTCGGTATAGGTAAGGAAATTTTTAGAATCTACTGCACAAAAGGCTGTTCTTTAGAATGTTTAATTCAAAAGTTGAAATTTGAGTTCGTGATATTTTTCAAAATAGATATTAAGGGCACAGAAAAAAAATTGTTTATGGGGCTAGCGTTGCATCTGAATTTCTGTTTAAAACAAAATATTTTGCAATCGAAATTCAAAACCTAAATTGCCGTGAAAAAATAAAAGAGCTGCCTGAACCAAAGGGTTTTGATTATTTTTTACAGGATGGACAAACCATTGGCGTAAATAGGAAACTCGTTAGATAGACATGCAAAGTTCACCTGATATATTTCCAAAAATTTCCATTGTTACTCCTTCGTTTAATCAGGGAAAATATATTGAGCAAACCATCTGCTCGGTGCTCGATCAAAACTATCCCAACCTGGAGTACATCATCATTGATGGTGGCAGCACGGACGGTACGCTGGACATTATAAAAAAATATAAATCTAAACTAACGTACTGGATTAGCGAACCTGATAAAGGACAGACTGATGCCATCAATAAAGGTTTTGCGAAGTGTACGGGCGAAATTTTCAACTGGATTAATAGTGATGATTATTATGAGCCTGGCTGTTTTGAAAAACTGAATGCATTATTTTCTAGCCCTTCTGTGAATGTTGTTTGTGGAAAGGAGTGGAGTTTTAACAATGATAAGCCACAGCAAAAAATATTAAGTCCTGGGTCCATCATTAAAGAAAATATTTTTGAAACTATACGGGTGGGAATTATAGATCAGCCTTGTACTTTTTTCAGGAGAAGTACAATAGAAGCTTTTTTTCCGCTCGATAATTCACTTTGTTATGTAATGGATCGTCAGTTATGGTGGAATTATTTGTTGAGGTTTGGACAGGAAGACATACTACAAACGGTTGAAATATTTACTAATTTTAGACTGCACCCACGATCGAAATCTGTAGAAGCCGGAGCGTTGTTTGAGCATGAATTTGACCGGCTAAAACTTTCTTTGTTAACGCAGTTGAAAGCGCCCGTCGTTTTAGAACAGCAGATATTAAACAGGGATTTATTATTAAATCATAAGTGGTCCATAGAGATAAAGCCTGTTAATTTTATCCCTGCTGCGTTCGCCTGCTTTTATGCTGAACGCTGTTATGTAAAAAAAGATCTAAAAACTACAGCTAAACTGATGAAGTACGTAAAGCGGTGGAAGGGAATACAAATGAATAAAACCGAAATAAAATTATGGATAGCATGTAATTTATTTCCCCAAGGCGTTACCCGTTTTTTAAAAAAACTGAAAAATTAAATTATCTTACGAATAGCCTTTATTTCTTATGAATATCCACCTGAGACAGTGTCGGGAGGTATTGGTACCTACATAAAACAAATGGCCGCCCTGCTTTCAGCAGCAGATGTTGAAGTACATGTTTTTGCTGGCAGCAATATAAAAACACGAAACTCAATAGAGAATGGTATTTACATCCATAGAGTGTTGTGCACAGGGCCGCAGGAATTTCAGCAAAATGTGACGGCTGTATTTAAAATGTTGCATACCAACGAACCTTTTCAATTGGTGGAATCTGCAGAAATACATGCCAATGCGCAGGGGATTAAACGAAAGTTTCCTTCTCTACCCCTAATCGTAAGGCTTCATGCAAGTAATTACCTGGTTGAAAATTTTAAAAAAAAATATGTACCGTTTCAAAATAAACTGCGTTTTTTTTTAGGGGCATTGAGACGGGCAAAATGGGACCTTGGTTACTGGAGAAAATATGATCATCGGCAAGATTTGGATTATCTATTTGTAAAGGAGGCCGATTATATTTTGGCACCTACTTGGCAAATGAAAGCATGGGCTGTTGCTAATTGGAAAATAGACCAAGCGAATATCAGGATTTTAGAAAACCCTTTTGTCGAAGATGAGGCATTTAAAACCGCCCTCACTAATAATGAAGAGAAAGCCATTATTTTTTATGGCAGGCTGAATGTTTTGAAGGGGTTGATTACTGCCACAAAGGCTATGAAGCATATTTTAATAAATAATCCCGACTGGAAATGGATCATAGTAGGTGATGATGGAACAGCAGCTGATGGAAAAACATCAATGAAAGTGTGGATGGAAAACGAATTGAAAGAGGTGAGCAAGCAAGTATTATTTTTTGAAAATATTGTGCACGATTCTATACCAAATTATTTAAAACGAGCATCTATTGTTTTGATACCAAGTTTATTTGAAAGCTATTCTTATGTAACTATAGAAGCCATGTGTTCAGGCAAGGCGGTGGTGGGTAGCAAGGGTACAGGTATTGCAAGTCTTATAGAAAATAATGTTACGGGTAAACTTGCAGATCCATATAATGTAAAACAATGGAAGGCAGCTATTACACAATTGATCGAAGATAAAGGTTTGAGGCAAAGCTTAGGAAAAGCAGCAATAGAATACGTTTCCCGAAAAAGCATAGTAAACAGGAAGATTATAGAATATTATAAAAATGTGCTGAATAAAAAATAAAAAATTATTTGAGAATTGCATTTGTATCATTAATGGGTGGGTCGCAATGGGGCGGTAGCGAGGCTTTGTGGCATGCAGTGGCCATGTACGCTTTGGAACGGGGAGATGAAGTATTTGTTTCCGTTTACGACTGGAATAATGTTCATACGAAAATTGAACAATTGCAGCAAGTCGGCGCACAAATCCGGTTTAGAAAAAGATATAACCCTGCAGCTGGAACACGTGAAAAAATAAGTAGGTTCTTTAAACAAAGAATACCTTCTACAAACATAGATTACCAAGCTGTTATTGATTTTAAACCGTCCATTGTTTTTATTAGCCAGGGCGATAGTTTTGACCTGGCGATTCATCATTTGCCACTTTATGATCTACTGTTAAAAAATAAAATAGCTTATTCTTTTGTTTGTCATAGTCATGCACAGTATGGTTTTATTCCTCCAAAAGAAATATACCCGGGAGCAGAAGACGTGTTTAAAAATGCAAAAAATATTTTTTTTGTGTCAAAACGACAACACAAGCTTACTGAAAGAAGGCTGATAACTACCTTAGAAAATGCAAAATTTACATGGAATCCGTTTAGCTTTAAATTACCGGAAGCTCCGCTAGAATGGCCAAATAATAATATTGTTCAAATGGCACTAGTCGGTAATTTAGACGATATGAAGGGACAGGATACTGTATTTGAAGTTTTATCTGCAGCTGAGTGGCAAACAAGAGATTGGCATTTGAATATTTATGGTAAGGGAGCCGGCCTCAATTATTTAAAAGCATTGGCAGCTTTCTACAGGATTACAGGGAAAATAAATTTTAATGGATACGTTGCTAAAATTGAGGAAGCCTGGAAGCAAAATCATTTACTTTTAATTCCAAGCGCAGGGGAGGGCATGCCCATTAGTCTTGTAGAGGCAATGGTTTGTGGACGACCCTCTGTAGTTACTGATGTAGGAGGAAATATTGAGCTTATTATTGAAAATGAATCTGGTTTTATATCGGCTTCTCCAACTGTTGAGTCATTTGCCGCGGCTCTGGAAAAAGCATGGTTAAATAAAAGCGAATGGGAGCAGATAGGTTCGAGGGCATTTGAAATGATAACTTCCAAAATCGACCTTCAACCACATATAAAAATTTATGAGCTTTTAAAATAAGTGTTGCTTTACCAACCGATGCCTAATATAAAAATTAAAGATGTTTAAACCAATATCTAATTCGGCTAAATTATATCAGCAATATTTGCGAAGTGGAAATCATGCATCTAAAATTCGCATTCAAAATTTATTAGGTAAATACTTTTTTTGGCAGGGTATTAAGGTAGTAAATGAAGACGGAACAAGCTTTAGTTTAGTGCCTAATGATTGGATCACAAGAACGATACTCATAGATGGTGAGTATGAAACTGAATCATTAAAGCTTTGTAAGAAAATATTAAAAAACGGGGGTGTTTTTGTTGATTTGGGGGCCAACTTTGGCTTGTATACCTGCGTCCTGTCTGAAAACAAAAGTGTTGATGTTTATTCAATAGAACCAAATTATATGATAATGCCGGCTTTGTTGCAGAATATACATTTAAATGCAAGGGATAATGTGAAAGTGTTCAACGTCGCACTTAGTGATAATTTTCAGTTTGTTGGTTTTAATTTACCAAATAAAAATAATTTAGGTACAGCATCTTTTAAAGTAATACACGAAGCTTCTTTTTCTGTACTGAGTTGTTCTCTGGAATATATATTTCAAAGCCAGCAGTTACAGTATGTTGACCTGATAAAAATCGATATTGAAGGAAATGAATTTTCAGTGCTAAAAGAATTTCCCTTTGAAAAATATAAGGTGCAGAACATTTTGTTGGAATTTAATAAACTGACCTCAACCTCTCTTGCAGCATTGCATCATTTTTTTTTAGGAAAGGGTTTTTTAATGCAGGATATTATAGGTGGCCCATTCAACACTTTCTCGGAAGAAATACCTGAAAATAATTTATGGCTTGTCAATATAAACTGAGTTCCCATCATTATTTTGTTGAATTAAATAAAAGATGGAAGTAAAAAGGAAGTTTCCCGAAAACTTTGAGGAGACGCATTTGCGTTATTTTGCGCCTCATCTCTCAATAAATCTGCCTGAACCTGGCTTCAAGTGGTTGTCCAAAAACATAATTTTATTGTCAAATGGAATAATAATAAATGGATTGACGGTAGAAAAAGATAGCCTGCTTTACGACAACAGGCTCAAAGATATTGGAGGTATTAATACTTTATTTAAACTGATCATAAAATCGATAATCCAAAATAGGGTAACATTTATTAGTGAGAAAGAAAGTTATGTTACTATTATAAATGAATGGACAAACAATTATTTTCATTGGTTTACGGAAGCCATACCTAAACTGATTTGCTTAATGGATAACGAAAAGAAACCCTTAATACTTTTACCGGTCAATTATCAATTTGGTTACCAAACAAGAAGTTTAGACATGATGAGTTTTTCTTATAAATTTTTTTCGGGAAACCTAGTAATTTGTAAGAATATTTTTTTGCCTTTTAGATTGGCGCCATCTTCTGCACAATATAATCCGGCAGCAATGAAACAAATGGTTCATAAATTAAAAACAGGGGTTAATTTAGATTTTGAGATGGGGAATAAAATTTATGTGACAAGGACAAAAGCTAAGAAAAGAAAAATTGTTAACGAAGTGGATGTAATAATTTTAATGAAAGAATTGGATTTCAAGGTTATAGATTTTGAAGATTATAATCTTGACGAACAGATTTCAATCATGCATCACACGCAAATATTGGTATCAATGCACGGAGCAGGGTTAACTAATATGATATTTTGTAACCCCCATGCAAGTGTATTAGAAATAAGTTTACAAAACCAAATAATGGATAAATGTTATTTTAACCTTGCCAATGCAATGGAACTGAAATATTATTATCAGTTTTGTGAATCAGATATTGATTCAAATGACTATCAAAACAATGATTTAATAGTCGATCTGGAGTTACTGAAAAAGACTCTTTTTAAAGTTACAAATAGCAAGTATGCTAAAGAAATTTCTTAAGCTTTTTTTAAAACCTTCCAACAAAATCTATAAAATTTTGTCTTTCGGTTTAAATTTTTCTGAAAAAAGATATTTGCCCGGAAAAATAGCGAGTATTGAACTTGTTTTAGAAAATCTTTCTAAATTAAAGGAAACAGTAACCTTTATTCAAGTTGGCTCTAACGATGGCAAATCGGGAGATCCTTTAAACAAATTTATTAATTCTTACAATTGGGAAGGAATAGTTATTGAGCCAATTCCATTCCTTTTTGAAAAATTAAAAAAAAATTACAGAAATAAAATCTCGAATCTTAATTTTTTAAATATTACCATCAGTGCCGATGGGGAAGTTTTTAAAAAGTTTTATTCAATTGATGAAAAGTATTGAGGCGAATTGCCGGATCGGTATTTCCAATTAGGTACATTTTGTAAAAATGTGCTGTACCATCATGAAATACCTAATATAGATGACTACAAAAAAGTTATTAATGTATCTGCGGATACTGTTAAAAATATATTGGATAAAAATAAAGTCGATAAACTTGATTTAATTCATTTTGATACTGAAGGTTACGATTTTGAAATTCTTAAAACTATCGAATTGAAAAAGTATTCACCTAAAGTTATATTGATCGAATATGCCAATTTGGAGAAGGAAAATCGAATTTTAATGTTAAAACTACTTAGATTAAATGGCTATATGGTCTATAGAAACAATCAAGATTTTATTTCAATTCACTGATCAGTTTGTAAGAAACTGCTGAATAATAATACTTTTTACCCTAAATGGCATTAAAATTATTAGGGACTTTAATGTTCAAAAAAATATTTTCCTCAACCTGTTTTTTGATCATTTAATTTTTTTTAGTTCTGTAGATTTAATCATATCAATCAAAATTTAAAGAACAATGTAAGTTTGGTGATAAAAATTATCAACCATTTGGGTATAAAAAATTCGATTTCAATAAAGCAAAATTTTAATGATAATTTCTTTCAAAAAAAATAGGTATTGACTTTTTAGGAATTTAAAAATATTGAATTTGTACATAAGTAAAAGCATGGAAGATGAACCGTTGGTAAGTGTTTTAATGACTGCCTATAATCGTGAAAAATTTATTGCTGAAGCAATAGAAAGTGTCCTTGCATCTACTTATAAAAATTTTGAATTAATTATAGTAGATGATGGTTCCGTTGATGGTACGTTAAAAATTGCAACTTTTTATGAAGAAAAAGATAACCGCATAAAAGTATATTTCAGTGAAAAAAATCTTGGCCAGTTTGCCAACAGGAATAAAGCAGCATTTTATGCTAAAGGAATTTATTTAAAATATGTTGATTCAGATGATATCATCTATCCTTTTTCACTGCAATGGATGGTTGATGCAATGCAGCAGTTTCCAGATGCAGCCTTAGGCTTTTGTTTAACGCATGGGCCGTGTAAAAAACCGTTACCTTATGAAGTAAATTCACAGGATGCATTTATACAACATTTTTTTGAAGGAGGCCTCTTGTTTGTTGGCCCTTCGGGTTTAATAATTAAACGTGAAGCATTTGAATATGTAAATGGTTATGAAGAATATGGTATGCCATCGGATAATCACCTTACACTTAAAATAGCAGCGAAATATACGGTTGTAGCAATGACAAGAGATCTTTTTTGGTGGAGGTTACATGAAGGCCAGGTGTTTAGCCTTAACAAAGGGAATGATTACAATATTTTGAATAACTACGAAATCGCAAAAGATATTATTTTAAAACATTCGCCTTTAAGTAAAGAATTAAATCAAAGGATGTTGAGAAATCAGCAAAAGATTTTTTATTTTAATTTGTACAAACTGTTATTTAAGAAATTTAAACCGATGACAGCAATTAGACTGTTTTTAAAAATGAGTAGAAATGTATAAAGTAACTAACAAATTATCGCTTTTTTTATTAACAGTCCTCAGCATCTTTTTTTAGTACCTTAATGAAAATTTTACATTGCCTTAGAAATTTTCTTCCTGACCGGGTTGCGGGCACTGAAATTTATGTTGCGGGCTTGTGTAATGAATTACAAAATTTAGGTATTGAAGTGGTAGTAATAAACCCCTCTTTTGGTATCGAACCGAAAGAATATTTTTATAAAGGTATACGGGTTAAACAATACCTGGAAACATCCCTGCCTTCTGCTGTAATCCAGTCAGGCTTAATAGCTCCGGCAGGTTTAGCAAACTTCAAGAAATTGTTGTTAAAAGAAAAACCTGATGCTATTCATTTTCATGAAATGGCGGGAAGTAATGGCGTTACAATTTATCATTTGATGGCAGCAAAGGAAATGGGTTTCCCAATATTTACTACTTTTCACCTTTGCGGAAATATTTGTATGCGAAACAGTTTTTTATATAAAGGCAAAGTACCCTGCAATGGTATTATTGATGAATATAAATGCGCAGTGTGTATATTAGAAAAAAAACGTCTTTTTTTTGGTATGCCTGAAATAGCTTCTTTTTTTGGGCAGCATTTTAAGAAAAGGATTTCTCAAAGCGGCATTGGCAAATTGTTTAATTATCCGTTGTATGTTAAACAGCACACAGCTAATTTGAATAAAGTAAACAGTCTTAGTGAGAAAATGTTTGTATTAAGTGGTTGGTACAAAGCCCTGCTTGTTTCAAATGGGTTGGATAAGCATAAAATAGTTGTTCTACCACCAGCTATTGCAAAACCTATATCAGTACCGGCACTGTCAGCCAAAAATAAAATTCCTGATAATAACAGAATAAAGTTCGTTTATGCAGGGCGTATTACTGAAATAAAAGGGTTACACATTTTACTGGAAGCTTTATTAAATTTAAAACAACAAAATTGGATACTGGATATTTATGGTGCTGTTTCAGATATGGATTATTTTAAAACTTGCGTGCAGCAAACTGCAGATAATCCTTTAATAAACTGGAGGGGTACAATAGATAATGATAAGATTATTTCTACACTTTCTGAATACGACACTTTAATTTTTCCATCCATCGTTCAGGAAACAATGGGCTTAATTATGCTCGAGGCGTTTGCTGCAGGGTTGCCTGTAATTGGATCATCGATATGGAGTGTAAAGGAACAAATTAAAGATGGCATGAATGGTCTGATATTTTATACAGGTGATTCATTTTCCTTACAAGGAGTTTTGAAAAACGTATTGAATGATCCGTCCTTACTAATCAAAATGGCTAAAAATATTAAAGCTCCGTTTTATATGGATGGGGTAGCAAATATTACATTGTCAGCTTACAACGAAATAATACAGGTAAAATAGTACGAGAGAAGCTTAATTATAGTTATGATTTAGAAAGTTTAAGATAGATTGAGTCAATGTTAGAAAATAAAATGGCAATGGGAAAATGAAGATATTGTTAGTAATGGATCCCGGGATTCTGATTCCGGTAAAAGGCTATGGTGGGATTGAGCGAATCATTGAAATGTTGGCTTTGGAATACGTAAGAAAAGGGCACGAGGTTCATTTACTGATAACAAAAGGATCAATACTGGAAGGCTGCACGGTTCATGGTTTTGGCAAAGAGGGTTTTCCTCCCAACAAATGGGATGCTAGAAAAGCAATTCCTAAAGTATGGAAATTTTTACGAAAGCATAAAAATGACTTTGATCTTGTCCATAATTTTGGAAGACTTATTTATTTGTTGCCTCTTTTAAACCACCCGGTAAAAAAAATAATGAGTTACCAGCGGGAGATAACTTCCCGAAACATTAAATGGGTGAATGCTTTAGCTAACCAAAATTTAATATTTACAGGCTGTAGTCAGAATCTTATAAACAGAATTGAGATTGCGGGGGAATGGGAAGCCGTTTACAACGCCTGTGATTTTACTAAATACCAATTAATATCTGACATTGCCCATGACGCACCTTTAATATTTTTAGGAAGAATAGAAAAAATTAAGGGCTGCCATACCGCTATCAGTGTAGCCAAGGCAACGGGTAACAGGTTGGTGATAGCAGGTAACATTTCTACCTTACCCGAAGAAAAGGCTTATTATGAAAACGAGGTTGCACCCCATATTGATGGGAAGCAGATTCAATATGTAGGTGCGGTAAACGACGTGCAAAAAAATGAATGGTTAGGAAAGTCAAAAGCTTTGTTATTTCCAATTGAATGGGATGAGCCATTTGGTATCGTAATGGTAGAAGCCATGGCCTGTGGCACTCCGGTAATAGCATTTAATTGTGGTTCGGTAAACGAGGTGGTAGATGAAGGAATTACCGGATTTAAAATAAATACGAAAGACGAAATGATCGCCTCTGTAAAAAAAATAAGCACACTATCAAGGAGCCGGTGCAGGCAGCATGCTATTACCCGGTTTGATGTGCGTATAATAGCAGAACAGTACATTGATATTATAGAAAATAACCGCAAAAAAATAGTAATTCTAAGCACCCATCAACCAGCTGGCAACCCAAGGGCGCTGAAAGAGTATATTACGCTTAAGGAAATGGGGTATAAGGTTAAGATTTTATATGGGTACAATGCCGATTGGAGCAATCGAATTGACGAAGAAAAATTTTTTAAGGGGGATTTGCCAAGGCAAGAACTGGTAGAAGTTGGGGGTAATCCAAATAATTACCCTCTGCAGTATTTTTTAAGTAGAGTTGTTTACAGAATTTTCAAAACACTGTATTTTTTTAAACCATTTAAAAATTTTTCTTTTAACAGGGTTACTATTAATTTATGGGCTAAGGTTAAACAATATCCTGCCGATATTTACATTGCGCATTATCTTGGGGCATTACCCGCTGCGTTGAGGGCGGGTACAAAGATGAACGTTCCTGTTGTATTTGATGCAGAAGATTTTCACCGCGGGGAAGGGTCATATTATAATGAGCAGATGCATGATGTGGTTGCTTTGGAAAATGAATTGCTGCCAAAAGTAAATGCAATGACTACTGCCAGTCCTTTGATTAGTGCAGAATATAAAAAATATTATCCTAACCAGAATATCATCACGATCAATAACGTGTTTTCAAAACAATATTTACAGCCTTTTTTTAGGACTGAGCAAACAAACTTTAAGTTGTTTTGGTTTTCCCAATACATTGGGGAGGGTAGGGGTTTGGAGGTTTTTATTGAAGCCCTGAATTTTTTTTCGGAAGCTCCCATCACGCTCACGATAATGGGAAACATCATTTCAAAAGTTTATATAGAACAACTACTGAATTTATCTCATAACCGTGCAAAGATATTTTTCTTGGAGACAGTACCTCCCGAAGAAATATTCTCTATTGCTGCAGGTTATGATATCGGGCTGGCGGGAGAAATTTCTAATTTTAAAAATAAGGAACTCTGCCTAAGCAATAAGATATTTACTTATCTAATGGCAGGAAATTGCGTGCTTGCTTCAGATATGCGGGGACAAGCAGCGTTTATGGATCAACACCCAGGCATAGGCTTCACCTATAAACATGATGATCCCGAAGACCTGGCAAAAAAAATTAAAATGCTTTATGAAAACAGGGTATTGTTAGAAACCTGTAAACAACATGCAAGACAAATTGCGGAAGAGCAATTAAACTGGGAAGCAGAAAAAGAACCTTGGATGAATTTAATTAATGAATTGCTTTACAAGGAGGACAACAAGCAAACTATGTTTGATGCCTCGAATGGTTTTACAAAATCTAAAAGCTAAAATTTTAACCGTTGGTATAGAAGTGTTGTTATAAATTTATTTGCAACTAAATATTTAAACTTAGCGTTACTGATGTTGAAATTTTTTAAGTTACTTTTTCCTTTTAAATTTAAAAGACAGATTAAAGATCATTTAGGTGTGCCCTCTTTGCACTTGAGTTTGCAGAATTTAAAGAGTAAAGGATTTAACCCTGTTGCTGTTTTAGATATTGGGGCTTATGAAGGTTTGTGGTCGATTGATTTTTTGGAAGTGTTTCCTACCGCCCGGATATTGATGCTGGAGGCCCAAACAAAAAAGGCTAAAACTCTAACAAAGATTGTTGAGGAAAATAAAAATGTTCAATTTGAAATTAGTCTATTGTCATCAACCGATGGAGAAGCAGTTTTATTTTATGAAGATGAAACAGCGAGTCATATTATAAACGCAAAATCTAACAATGTTTTACATGCAAATTTTATAAAAACAAAAACGGTCGACACAATTCTAAGGGAAATTAATTTTCCAAAGCCACAGTTTTTAAAATTAGATGTACAGGGCCACGAGCTGGAAGTATTAAAAGGTGCCCGGGACTCGCTGCTTAGTGCGGAATTTTGTTTGCTGGAAGTTTCCTTTTTAGATCTTGGTGATGGCAACCCTTTAGCTGCAGCTGTTATAAATTTTATGGAAGAATCTAATTTTCAGATGTATGATATTACACAGTTTATTCGAAGACCTTATGATAAAGCTCTCTTTCAAATTGATTTAATGTTTATAAAAAAAGATTCGGTTCTTATCTCTCAAAAAAGATGGGATTGAAATAACCAGAATATTGTATCAGATTGTTATTATAACTTCCGGTCAACCTTCTGCTAATCCCCGTGCGGTAAAAGAAGCTGTTTTCCTTTCCCAAAATGATTTTGATGTTACTTTTATTTATTGTCCATTGTCTCCTTGGGCAGATTTATTTGATAAAAAATTATTTGATGAAAATGCTTCTATCAAATGGATAGCAGCAGGTTATCATCCTGTAAAAAATAAAGCAGGTTATTGGTATGCAAGGCTAAGAAAAAAAGTCTGGCAGTTAATAAGCAGATACGTTCAAAATAAATTTGATAGTAATATTAAAGGATCAGTACTTTTTTCTCAAGAGCTAATAAAGGAATCTTTAAAGCACAAAGCAGATCTTTATATTGGTCACAACCTGGGCGCAATATCAGCGGTAGCAAAAGTTTCAGAAAAGTATAAAGCAAAAGCAGGTTTTGATGCAGAAGATTTTCATAGGGGGGAGTTTACAGATGCGGATGAACAGAAACAAATAGCTGTATCTATAGAAAAAAAATATTTTCCCATGATGGATTATTGCACTGTGGCAAGCCCGCTAATAGGTGAGGCATACACAAAAATATTTCCTGCTCAGACGTTCACAATCGTCAATAACGTATTTTCTAAAAAGTATTTAAAACAGAAAAAAACGATAGTTGAAAAAAAAACAATTAATCTTTTTTGGTTTTCACAATTCATAGGTCCCAAACGGGGACTTGAAACAGTATTATTGGCATTAAATGAATGCTACGATTTAGATTTAAAACTCCATTTACTTGGAAATATAAGTGAAAGCTACAAAACAATTATTTTAGCAATTGTAAAGGATAAAGCTAAAATTTTATTTTTACCGGCAACATCTCCTGCAGAAATTTTTATTATTGGGGCACAATTTGATATTGGATTGGCAACAGAGATAAAAGAAACGCTCAACAGAGAATTTTGTTTAACAAATAAAATATTTACTTATTTACTTGCAGGCAACGCATTAATATTATCAGATACAAAAGCACAAAGCAAATTTCTCAACGATTATCCCGGTGCCGGACTTTTATATCAATCAGAAAATGTTTTGCATCTTGCTTCAACTTTTAGAAAACTATACAGTGACGGCACATTGTTAAATGCCATGAAGGAAAACTCACTAAGGCTTGCAGAAAAAGAATTGAATTGGGAAAATGAGGCAGAAGTTTTTATTAAAATTATAAAAAGTACCCTTGTTATTGATTAAAAAAATCTTAATTATATACCCCCATTTTCCACCATCAAATCTTGCAGGAGTTCACAGGGCAAGATTATTTGCACAGCATTTACCTTCTTTTGGCTGGGATCCTGTAATACTTACCGTCCACGAAAAATTTTATGAAGAAACCAATGATGATGAGCTGGTAAAATTATTACCCACAGATTTGAGAATTGAAAAAGTAAATGCGTATAAACGCCTTGGCCCTGTAGGCGATATCGGACTCCGTGGTTTTCTGCAATTGTATAAAAAAGCCAGATACATTATTACAAACGAGCAAATTGATTTTGTTTATATTCCTATTCCTTCCTTTTATTGTGCTTTGCTTGGGCGATTGCTGCACAGGAACACAGGAATAAAATACGGTCTGGATTATATTGATCCATGGGTGCACAACTTCCCGGGCAGCAATAAAATATTCAGCAGGCATTGGTTCAGTACCAAACTTGCAAAAATACTGGAACCAATTGCTGTAAAAAAAGCGGCACTTATTACAGGAGTGGCCGAAGGTTATTATGCACCGGTGTTGCAACGTAACCCATATTTACTTTTGCAGGCTATCACAGGTGCAATGCCTTATGGGGGTGAAGAAAAAGACCATGAACTAGCTGCTACATTGTTTAAGCAGCCTTATCTTTTTATTAAAGAGGAGAGCAAGTTGCAGTTTGTTTATGCAGGTGCTATGTTACCAAAAGCCTATGTACCAGTAGAAGAAATATTTAAAGCCATTGCAGCAAATAAAAATGAATTTGAAAGGGTAGAATTTCATTTTATAGGTACAGGTAAAGTAACAAATGATCTATTAAGTTTTAATATAAAACCACTTGCTGAAAAATATGGGTTATGGAATACCATCGTTTTTGAATATCCGAAACGAATTCCATATTTTGATGTAATAGTTCATTTAAATGCGGCAGATGCTGTTTTTATTCTTGGAAGTACGGAGCCGCATTATACACCATCAAAACTTTACCAGGCAATACTTGCCGAAAAACCTGTACTGGCAGTTTTGCATGAAAAAAGTACTGCTTCAGCAATATTAAAAGAATCAAATGCGGGTATCGTGCTAACAATAAATAAAGAAAATGTAGAACAGTTGCAATATTCATTTACAAAGGTATTTTGTGCCTTTAAAACATTTGCTGCATCTTTTAAAAAAGAGCAGGTAAAGAAAGATGTTTTTGAAGTATATTCTGCTTTTGCTGTTACAAAACAGCTTTCTATTTTATTAGAAAAAGTATTTTTAAAATGAGTTTAGCAAAAAAAGTAAAAATTATATTCTCGGCCATTAATGAACATCCTCTTGCAAAAAAGCATAAAATTACTGCCTACTTTAAATTTTTTAAATGGCAATTGTCTCAATTACTATTTCCCGGCCCTAGAAAATTGAAATTTATAGGAAATACTTATTTGCTCGCTAGTAAAGGAATGACAGGGGCAACCGGAAATATTTATTGTGGGTTGCATGAGTTTGAAGACATGGCATTCTTGCTGCATTTTTTAAGAAGCGAAGATACTTTTGTAGATGTAGGGGCTAATATAGGAAGCTATACCATTCTTGCTTCAGGCGTTTGTGGTGCAAAGACAGTTAGTTTTGAACCCGTACCTGAAACGTTTGTTCATCTTCAAAATAATATAGAATTAAACCGGTTAGAAGAGCTGGTTAGTTTACAAAATGAAGCAGTTGGAGGGAGAAAAGGTAAAGTAAATTTTACTTCTGGTTTAGACACAGTAAATCATGTGTTATCAGGTAATGAACAAAGTGGCCCAAAAGTGATTGAAGTGAATATAAATACGCTGGATTCAAAACTGGAAAATAATCATACTACTTTACTTGTTAAAATTGATGTGGAAGGTTTTGAAACAGCCGTTTTGAATGGTATGGAAACAACACTAAAAGATAAATTTTTAAAAGCGATCATTATTGAATTAAACGGTTCAGGTATACGTTATGGATATAGTGATAAAAGTATCCACGATAAATTATTAGCGAATAATTTTTTACCCTATCAATATGATCCTTTTAGGCGAAAGCTTTCGGTTCTGCATACATACTTAGCAACAAATACCATTTACCTAAGAGACTATGCTTTTGTTGAACAAAGGATTGTTTCTGCCAAAAAAGTATCCATATTTTCTGAAGTATTTTAGTTGAAAAAACTAGCTATTATAACAACACATCCTATTCAGTACAATGCACCTCTTTTTAGATTGCTAAATGAACGTAATCATATTGCGATAAAAGTTTTTTATACATGGGGTCAGAGTGCAGCAGGTAAAAAGTTTGATCCTGGTTTTGGGCAAGATATTGAATGGGATATTCCTTTGCTGGATGGGTATCATTATACTTTTGTAGAGAACACAGCAACTTCACCAGGGTCGCATCACTACAAAGGAATTAACAACCCCACGCTTATAAAAGAAATACTGGTATGGGGTGCAGATGCAGTATTAGTTTACGGGTGGAACTTTAAAAGTCATTGGGCAGCTATTCGTTTTTTTAATAAAAAAATACCTGTTTTCTTTAGGGGTGATTCTACCCTATTAGATCACAAAAAAGGATTGAAGCAATTGCTTCGGAGAATTGTTTTAAGCTTTGTTTATGCTTACGTGGATATTGCATTTTATGCAGGCGTCGTTAACAGGGCTTACTTTAAAGTAATGGGCCTTTCCGAGAAGCAGCTTGTTTTTATGCCACATGCCGTTGATAACAAAAGATTTGCTTCAAATGAGGAAATCATATTGAAAGGTAGCAAATTGAGACAGGCATTAAATATTTCTGCAGATGCATTCGTATTTTTATTTGCAGGGAAATTAGAAAAAAAAAAGCAACCCGATTTTTTAATAGAAGGTTTTCTATCGTTGAACAGCGATACCACTTTTTTAGTTATAGCAGGAAGTGGGGATCTGGAGAAAACTTTAAAAGATCGTTATTCTTCTCATTCATTTATAAAATTTATCGGGTTTAAAAATCAATATGAGATGCCCGAGGTTTACCACTGTTGTGATGTTTTCATTCTGCCATCAAAAGGGCCCAATGAAACCTGGGGGCTTGCCATTAACGAAGCAATGGCCGCAGGTAAAGCAATAATAGCAAGCGATAAATGCGGGGCTTCATATGATCTTATTCATAGAAATAAAAATGGATTTGTATTTAATTCTGATGATTTTTCGTCACTCACAACAGCGCTTACATTCTTTGTAAATAATAAAAAAGGAGCAGAAGTAATGGGTAAAGCATCTGCTGATATCATTAAACAATATAGTTTTACAGGGGATTGTATTGCCATTGAGAATGGCGTTCATGCAACAGTAGAAAAATATATTAAATGAGAACAAAAATATATTTTGATGAAGGCACAAAAGGATTTTTATTGCTGTTGCTGATAAGCCAGCTATTTTTTACAAATGGAATCATTCTGTTTGTAGGAATGGTTATTTTTTTTGGACTTTTTAATATTCTGCAGCAACCTTACAAACCGGCTTTTTTTACCATCATGTTATTTTATCATTTTCTTCAGATTTCAGCAGGGATCTGGGAGAGTAATTATTTAGGTGTAGATATTAATTACCGATCGCCAAGTACAGAATACGCCACTATAGCTGCTTATATTGGTTTGTTGTTTTTGTTTTTACCTATAGCATATTATCAAAATAAACTTCCCGCACTATCATTAAATACCTTTAAAAAACATGCCGACAGGTTATCAATTGAAAAAACCTTTAGGGTTTATGTGATAGGTTTTTTTGCAATAAATGCGCTTACCGGGATTGCATTTTTTCTTCCCTCCATTACCCAAATAATTGTTAGCCTGGGAAATATTAAGTGGTTTCTTTTTTTGCTGTTTGGTTTTCAGAGTATTTTAAAAAACAGAAAGCGAAAAGAGTTTTATATTTTTTGTGCACTGGAGTTTGCAATGGGTTTTTACAGTTATTTTTCTAATTTCAAAATAATTATCTTTTTTGTTATTTTTCTTTTATTGTGCTTTCTGGCTGTGGTAAGGTTTAATAGAATGATGATTTTTACAGGAAGCGTTGTAGCTATGTTTTTTGCGGGAGTTTTATGGACAAGTGTAAAGGGAGAGTACAGAAATTTTATAAATAAAGGTAGCAGTACCCAAACTGTACAGGTAGAAAAAGGGGATGCGCTCAATAAATTACTGGAACTTTCGGATAAACAGGATAGCCATTCTTTTAGTGATGCTATAGAGGGTTTTCTAGACAGGTTGCAATACACCTACCACCTAGCCAAAACAATGGACAGGGTACCCGCTGTTATTCCGCACCAAAATGGAGCTAACTGGGGCGATGCATTGGTTTTTGTGCTCACTCCAAGGATTTTAAACCCTGACAAGGGCGTATACGATGCATCGATAAAAGCATCAAAATACAGTGGTATACAGTATTCGGGTGCAAAAAGAGGTGTTTCTGTAAGCCTGGGTTATTTTGCAGATGGATATATAGATTTTGGTTATGTGGGCATGTTTTTACCATTGCTGATACTTGGTTTTATCTATGGGAGCACTTATTATTATTTTATCAGGAAATCATCTAACAACTTTATATTTAACTATGCAGTGGTAGGAGCTTTATACATGGAGCTCTTTTCCTTTGAATCAGATAATATTTTTGTTGCAGGAAGATTGTATGTGAACCTAATGGTATTTTTAATTTTGCGTGTATTCTTTTTCCCAAAATTGATGGCCTACATCAGTATGCCTAAAAAAAAGGTTGAACTGGTTTGATTGTTTTTATAACGATACCTTGGTTTTTACCTGCTTACAGGGCAGGAGGACCCATACAATCGATTGATCATTTGGTTACAAATTTTTCGGAAAATGTTGAGTACAGAATTTTTTGTGGCGCTACTGATCTTAACGGCGAATCACTGACAGGCATTGCAAAAAATGAATGGACAGTTTATAATGCTTACACCAAAGTATGGTATGCTGAAAAAGATAATCTGAGTGATACTGTCTGCAAAGAAATAGTAACCATGCAACCCGGCGTTCTTTATATTGTTGGATTGTTTTCGTGGCATTTTAATATAGTACCGTTGCTGTTTTGTCAGGTTGCCCGAAAAATTATTTCGGTTCGGGGTATGTTGCACCCGGGTGCATTGTCACAAAAAAAATTAAAGAAGCGTTTGTTTTTAACAGGATTAAAATTTGTTGGACTCGCCCGAAAAACTATTTTTCACGCAACTGACTTAATCGAAGAACAATTTATAAAAAATGAATTTGGCTCAGATACAAAAATTATTGTTGCGGGTAATTTTTCAAAAAAGATGGCTGAGCAAATACCTCTTGCTAAAATCTCCAATCACATAGCTCTTGTTACGATTGCACTTGTTAGTCCAA
>JAYUZL010000128.1:0-12595 GCA_043751875.1 Ferruginibacter sp. | reverse complement strand
TGTAGTGTAACGCACCAAATCCTTAAGAGCTTCTCCAACTTCTGAGGCGGGGAATTCGTCGATGATTGTCAAAGCTTCATCACGGTATTCAATCATTTTCTGTTCAGCATATTTTATTCCACCGGTGTTAACAACAGTATCTATTACCCATTTCACTTTTTCTTTATCAGTGTTGTTATTTTTTACTATGTAGATAATTTTCCTCAATGTAGGTTTATCAACTTTTCCCAATGTGTAAATTAGAGGGAGTGTCATTTTTTTTTCTTTAATGTCATTTCCCGTAGGTTTCCCAATTTTTTCAGTACCATAATCAAATAAATCATCCTTGATTTGAAATGCAATACCAGTTTTTTCACCAAAAACTTTCATTTTGTCACATATTTCTTTATTTTGGGTTGTACTGTAGGCACCTACTGCACATGCAGATGATAATAATGAGGCAGTTTTGTTTTTAATGATTTCAAAATATACGGCTTCATCTATATTAAGCTTTCTTGTCTTTTCAATTTGTAACAATTCTCCCTCACTCATTTGCTTAATAGCTTCAGAGAGAATACGAAGCTGTTCAAATTCTCCGTTTTCGGTAGAAAGCAGCAATCCTTTCGATAAAAGATAGTCACCTACTAAAACTGCAATTTTATTTTTCCATATAGCATTTATTGAGAAAAATCCACGTCGTTCCATAGACTCATCTACAACATCATCGTGTACGAGAGTAGCAGTATGTAGCATTTCCACAAGTGCAGCTGCCCGATAAGTACTTTCGTTAACGGTGCCGTGTAGTTTAGCACTTAAAAATACAAACATTGGCCTAAGCTGTTTCCCTTTTCGCTTTATAATATATTTCATCACAGTATCAAGCATTGAAACATTACTTTTAACTGCAGTTGAAAATTTGGATTCAAACACCCTTAGTTCTTCCCCGATAATATTTTGAAAAGATTTCATCTACTAAAAGAAAGCAATTTATGGCAGCACGATGGCATTTGGGGTTTTAATTTTACTAAAAAAAATCTTTTTGTTAGCCCGTGTAAGTATTTCGCTTTGGCATTAGTCTTGATAATACTTAATAAATTATTGTAAAGCCAAGATTTAATTATAAATAAATGGTAAAAAAAATTTGTATATTTAAGTTGGTTGTTTACATTTGCAATTAATCACAGAGAATATTTTAGAAAATTCAACAACTTTTAAGTTATGGTAAGCAAAAAATTAAAATTATTTACGTCTATTTGTATGGTGGTTTCAGCCGGTGCATTTGCACAGACACAAACCGGAAATACAGGCTACATGAATGGTGGGTATAGTATCTACGATTCGTCGGTTATCCCAAATAAAAGAATGGGACAACAAAATGAATTCTTTAACAATAGTTATTCTTTTCCTGCAAAGCCACGTAATATGGTTGAATTTGGTGTAAGTACAGGTATTGCAAATGTTAGTGGGGATGTTTCTACAAGACCTTTTACGGCTCCAAATTTTGGATTCACATTAAGAAAAGCTATCGGCTACTTATTTTCTGTTAGAGCAGAATATGTTAACCTAGAAATGAAAGGGTTAAATTGGAAAGCATCTGAATCATTTTCGAAAAATCCGGCCTGGGGCCAATATTTCGCTCCTGTTAGGGGAGCTAATGGGGCAGTGGTAAATATCAATGCCGCCGGGGTTACTAGCCCAACTGCGGATTTTGTGTATTATAATTATAAAACAAAGTTACAGGATCTAAGTTTACAAGGAATTTTCACTCTCAATAATATTAGATTTCACAAAGCCAAAACAGGTATAATACTTTATGGAGGTGGTGGTATAGGTGCGTCTTTGTTCAGAACGAAAGTTAATGCATTAGATGCAAACGGTAAGCCTTATCGAGCTTTATTCAATTCAACTTTTGCGAAATATGCAGGCGAAACCAATCTTTACAAAAGAAGAAAAGCGATCATAAACGATTTAAGAAATGGAATGGATAATACCTATGAATCTGATGCGGAAAGTAGTAGAGGTAATGGTGCAACTAGTCCCGGTGTAAACGGTAAAACGTTAAAGCCTTCAGCAACTGTAATTGCAGGTGTTGCTTTCAAAATTAGTAACAGGATAAACTTAGCCATTGAAGATCGTTTTACATCCATAAAAACTGATTTATTAGATGGGCAACAATGGCAAGAACAACCACGCACTGATCCTGCCCAAACCCGTGATTATGATTCATATAATTATGCATCTGTACATTTGAATTTTAATCTTGGTGGCAAAGCTGTTGAACCATTATACTGGTTAAATCCATTGGATTACGCTTACAGCGAGTTAAATCAGCCAAGACATATGAAGTTGCCTAAGCCCGTTTTCGAAGATTCTGATGGTGATGGTGTTCTTGATCAATTAGATCGTGAACCTAATACGCCAGCGGGTTGTCCTGTGGACACACACGGTGTATCACGAGATACTGATGGTGACGGAGTTCCAGATTGTAAAGACAAGGAGTTGATTACTCCAACGATTTGTCAGCCGGTAAATGCTGATGGAGTTGGTAAATGCCCAGACCCTGAATGTTGCAAGAATATTGTTGCGGGTCCTGCTACTATGACTGTTACGTGCCCAAGCGATTATCCTAGTCTTACATTTAAAGGGAATATTCAAACCCTAAGCAATGATACAAAAGCAATGCTTGCATCAGTTGCTGCTAAAATGAAAGCTAATCCAACTTGTAACATTAGCGTAATTGGTTATCCTGAAGCTTCGAAAGCTTCTCAAGCAGTATGTAATAAAAGAAATGAGGCAATTAAAATGTATCTTGTAGAAAAAGAAGGTATTAGTGCTGATCGAATTTCAACAAACTGTGAGGTAAGCAATGGCTCTAACAAAAATACGGTTGATATTAAATCTAACTAGGAATATTACGTTTCAAAAAAGCCCTTCCCACATGGAAGGGTTTTTTGTTTATGTACATGTTTATAAATTCATTAACTGGTCAATTTTGGTTAATAATTATTAATGTTTCATTTTTGAAGCAAATAAGTTAATTTTACAAATATTTATGAAGGCAATATTAAGGATTATCTTGGTTGTTTCTGTTTTTGCGGGTTTGGCATCATGCAGTAAGTTTAGTAAAATCCAAAAAAGTAATGACACATCGTTCAAGCTTCAAAAAGCTGACGAATTTTACTTGAAGAAAAAGTATAGAAATGCACAACTCCTTTATGAGGAGTTGTTTCCTTCAGTTAAAGGAACAGATAAATTTGAGGATCTTTATTATAAATGGGCATATTGTTTTTATTACCAAAAACTATATAAAGATGCTGAAAACTTGTTTAAAGGATTTTTAGAAGTTTTTCCTAATAGTCCGCGTGCGGAAGAAGTCGATTATATAAGAGCTTATTGCTATTTTAGGCAAAGCCCAAAAATCGAATTAGAACAAGTTAATACTTTGAAATCTATGAACATGATGCAGACTTTTATTAATACGCACCCAGGTTCATCAAGAATAAAAGATGCCACTGCAATAATAGACGAAGGAAGAGCAAAACTTGAACTTAAAGATGCCAGAGCTGCACAATTATATTATAATTTAAGCCAGTTTAGATCTTCTGGTTTAGCGTTCAATAATTTATTAAACAATTACCCTGAATCTCAAAAAGCATACGAATATAAATTGATGGTTGTTAAATCATTTTATAAGTTTGCAAAATTAAGTGTACCCGAAAAGCAAATGGAAAGATTTGAAAAGGTTACGATTGAATATCTTGATTTTGCAGATAGATTTCCCGATAGTAAATTATTAAAAGAAGCACAGGATTATAGTAAATTAAGTCAAAAAAATATAAAAGAACTAACAAATGAGCAAACTTCGTCGTCAGCTAAGCTCTAATACGAGCAGTAGTGTAGAGCCAAAAAAGTTATCTGATATGAAAGATAAAACAGGCAATTTATATGAATCAATAGCTATAATGGCTAAAAGAGCTAATCAAATAAATATCACTGTTAAAGAAGAACTTCATAATAAATTAGAAGAGTTTGCAAGCCATACAGATAGTTTAGAGGAAGTTCATGAAAATAAAGAACAGATAGAAATATCTCGTGCATATGAACGTATGCCAAATGCCGCTTTACTTGCAACAACAGAATTTTTGGAAGATAAAGTTTATTTCCGCAAAAATGATGAAGATCTTTTTAGTTAAGATTTTATTTCAGAAAATGTTTACAAAGAATTATTAATAATTTTAACGACGGTCTTTTCCGTCGTTTTTATTTTACATGCTTAAAGGAAAAAAAATTCTTATTGCTGTTACCGGAAGTATTGCCGCATATAAAATAGCAACACTTGTAAGACTATTTGTAAAAAATGATGCAGAAGTAAAAGTAATAATGACCAAAGCTGCTACTGATTTTATTTCTGCGCTTACATTATCTACTTTATCACGAAATGAGGTTTTGCAGGATCTTTATAATGAAGATACATGGGCCAATCATGTAATATTGGGAAGATGGGCTGATGCAATGATTGTTGCACCAGCTAGCTGTAACACCATAGCTAAAATGGTGAATGGTATTTGTGATAATCTTTTACTTGCAGTTTATTTATCTGCAACCTGTCCGGTTTTTGTTGCACCTGCAATGGATGAAGATATGTGGCTGCATCCATCAACAAAGCAAAATATTTCATTGCTTCAATCTTATGGTAATACATTGCTTCCTGTAATGAGTGGTGAGTTAGCAAGTGGCTTATCAGGTGAGGGAAGGATGATGGAACCTGAAAATATTTTAGATTTTTTTGAATATTATTTTAAAAAGAGTGATGATTTAAAAGGAAAGAAAATTTTAATATCTGCTGGTCCAACTTATGAACCACTTGACCCGGTAAGATTTATTGGAAATAAAAGTTCAGGTAAGATGGGAATTGCCCTAGCAAATGAATGCCAAAACAGAGGTGGAGATGTTACGCTTGTTTTGGGTCCATCTTTTGAACTTGTGTCTGCTAAAATTAATATTATAAAAGTAACTACAGCGTCTGAAATGTATGAAGTTTGTATTAATAAATTTATAGAAATGGATATTGCAATTATGTGTGCTGCAGTTGCAGATTATACACCGATTATAGTTTATAAAGAAAAAATTAAAAAGAAAGACGATACGCTTATAGTAGAATTAAAAAAAACAAAAGATATTTTAAAAGAGCTTGGACGATTAAAAAAAGAAAACCAGCTGCTCGTAGGGTTTGCATTAGAAACAGCGGATGAAGAAAATAATGCAATTAAGAAATTAGCAGATAAAAATGCTGACTTCATAATATTGAATTCTTTAAATGATGAAGGTGCCGGCTTTGGTTGCCACAGTAATAAAATTACTATTTTTAGCAAGGCACATAATAAATTTTCATTCGAAAAGAAAAGTAAAGATGCAGTAGCAGTTGATATAATAAATACAATTTTAAAAAACTAGTATGAAAAAATTGATCTTAATATTTATTTTTTCTTTGTTTTTTTCTTTTGTGCAAGCACAAGAGCTTAATGCAAGAGTAACAGTCTCTGCAGCACAGGTTAATAACAACATAAACCGTAATGCTTTTCAAACATTACAAACAGCACTAAATAATTTTCTTAATAATAAAAAATGGACAAAGGATTCCTATGCACCGAACGAAAGAATCGACTGTACCTTTTTTCTGAATCTTCAATCAACTGAGGAAATAAATATTTACAAAGGTTCTTTAACCATACAAGCCGCCAGACCGGTCTTTAATACATCTTATCTTTCTCCCATCATAAATTTTAAAGATGAGGATATTAATTTTAAGTATGTGGAGTTTCAACAATTAGAATTTAATGATAATCGGGTTACAGGTAACGATCCTCAAATATCAAACCTTACGGCAATTTTTGCCTATTATGTAAATATGATTATTGCTTTTGATAACGAATCGTTTGCAATTCGCGGCGGTGAAGCTTCATTTTTAAAAGCTCAGAACATTGTAAATAATGCGCCGGATGGCAGAGGGATAAAGGGGTGGAAAGCTTTCGATGGCATCCGGAATAGATATTGGCTCGTTGATAACATGCTTAATACTAGATATGCAGTGATCAACGATATATATTATAATTATTACAGACTTGGGCTTGATAAATTTTATGAAGATGAAATTTCGGGGAGATCGCAAATTTTGAACACATTAAATTTGTTAGGTGTTTTTAATAATGATAATCCAAACACTATGATTAACCAGTTTTTCTTTCAGGGAAAGTCAAACGAACTAATTAGAGTTTTTTCAAAAGCTCAGCCGCAGGATAAGGCTAAGGCCGTTGAATTGCTTTCTAAACTTGATCTGACAAATTCAAATAGTTACAAAGAAGTTTTAAAATAATGAAAATATTATTAGGACTTTTTTTAAGTGTTTTGTTGTTGTGCTGTAAACAAAATAACAGGTCAGTTTTATCGCCGGATAAAATGGAAAACATAATATGGGAACTTACACAAGCTGATGTTTTTACACAAGATTTCGTTGCAAAAGATTCTTCAAAAAATCTAGAAAAAGAAAATTTAAAACTACAGCTAAAAATATTTGCTAAAAATAAAACAGATCGAAAATCCTTTTATAAAAGTTATGATTACTATTTAAAACATGAAGAACTTTTAAAACCTTTACTAGATACAATTGTTGTTAGAAATGGAAGGATAAGAGAAAGTATGAGATTAAGAAAAATTATAAAGCCTAAAAATGAATAAGTTAAGTAAGAATGCAGATGATGCTATAAAAGAAATTGCAGATGGGCAAACTATTATGCTGGGTGGTTTTGGTTTGTGTGGTATTCCCGAAAATTGTATTTCAGCTTTGGTAAGGAAGGGAATTAAAAATTTAACCTGTATATCTAATAATGCAGGTGTAGACGACTTTGGAATAGGATTGATGTTGCAAAAAAAACAGGTGAAAAAAATGATAGCATCGTATGTTGGAGAAAATGCAGAATTTGAAAGACAATTATTATCAGGTGAACTGGAAGTAGAACTAATACCGCAAGGTACGCTCGCTACAAGGTGTATGGCTGCCGGTTATGGAATGCCGGCCATCTTCACCCCAGCAGGTGTAGGTACAGAAGTAGCAGAGGGAAAAGAAACTAGAACATTTAATGGAAAAGAATATTTACTTGAGTTGGCTTTTGAAGCAGATTTTGCAATTGTAAAAGCATGGAAGGGAGACCGTAGCGGTAATTTAATTTATAAAGACACTGCCCGAAATTTTAATCCACTTATGGCCATGGCTGCAAAAATAACGATTGCTGAAGTAGAGGAATTGGTGGAAGATGGCTCGTTGGATCCAAACTTTATACATACACCCGGCATTTTCGTGCAACACATTTTTCAGGGAAGTAATTACGAAAAACGAATAGAGCAGAGAACGGTGAGGATAGTTGAATAGAATAAGCATTTTAATTTATACGCATGTTTTGAGCAAAAAATTAGCTCATTAGCAAACTGGCATATTAGCACATTACTTAACCTTATGGCACTAAATAAATTTCAAATAGCACAACGAATTGCACAGGAATTACAAGATGGTTTTTATGTAAACCTTGGTATTGGTATACCAACTCTCGTGGCAAACTTTATACCCAAAGGAATGGACGTTGTGCTGCAAAGTGAAAATGGTTTATTAGGTATGGGGCCGTTTCCTTTAGAAGGCGAAGAAGATGCGGATTTGATAAATGCAGGTAAACAAACCATAACTACTTTACCCGGCTCTTCTATTTTTGATAGTGCAATGAGCTTTGGAATGATACGGTCAGGTAAAATAAATTTGACTGTACTCGGGGCTATGGAAGTAAGTGAGAATGGAGATATAGCTAACTGGAAAATTCCTGGCAAAATGGTCAAAGGAATGGGAGGTGCTATGGATTTGGTAGCCAGTGCTAAAAATATAATTGTAGCGATGATGCATACAAGTCCTTCAGGTGAAAGCAAACTTTTAAAAAAGTGTTCACTTCCATTAACCGGTAAAAACTGTGTAAAAAAGATTGTTACTGATTTAGCGGTTATAGAAATTACTACACAGGGCTTTAAACTGTTGGAGAGGGCTCCTGGCATTTCGATAGAAGAAATCAAAAAGAAAACAGCTGCAGGTCTTTTTATTGATGACGACGTAGTAGAAATGAAATTTTGATAAAAAAGTCGAAAGTGTTTTACTTTGAGTATTTAACAGCAGATTAATAATAGTATCTAAGTCCAATTTTTTTAATAAAGAATCTATAAATTAAAAACACACACCAGCATACATCCTTCGCTTAATAAAATCTAAGTTTTGGAACTCAAATAAGTTCTATTAAAAATCATATATTTTTATAAGTTTTTAATAAATTAAAGAAATCTTTTCAAGATTAAAAAAATATCTTTTTATCCTTCGCTATTTGCAAAAATACTTTTAAAAAATACTTAAAGGTGGATACTAATAATTTGCCACTTTAAACACAACTCTTATATTTGCGCCCTCACCAATAAACATGATATGTCAGTATCTCAAATGCCTGAAACAGTCAACGATGTTTTGGCAAAAATAGGTATAAACACAGCTCAACCTATACACTACCAACAAACACCACAACAACTCTCTGATGCGACAGTTTCCTTAGGTCAAGGAAAGTTAAACGATACGGGCGCTTTATTAATAAATACAGGAGAATTTACCGGAAGAAGTCCAAAAGATAAATTCTGTGTAAAAGACGATATCACCGTAGATGCCGTGCATTGGAACGATTTCAACATTGCCATAACGCCCGAAGTTTTCGATAAAATGCACACAAAACTTATAAATCATTTAGGAGAAAAAGAATTGTGGGTAAGAGATGCCTATGTTTGTGCCGATCGAGCATACCGTTTAAATATTAGGGTGGTAAATGAAAATCCTTGGAGCAATTTATTTGCATACAATATGTTTCTTCGCCCCAAAAAAAATGAATTGGAAAACTTTGAACCGGAGTGGACAATTTTACACGCACCATCATTTTATGCAGACCCAACCATTGATGGTACAAGGCAGCATAATTTTGCCATGACAAGTTTTACTAAGAAAATAATTCTGATAGGCGGTACAGGTTATACAGGAGAAATTAAGAAAGGAATTTTCACTATTCTTAATTTTATTTTACCGCATCAAAAAAATGTGTTGAGTATGCATTGTTCTGCTAACGTAGGCGCAGAAGGTGATACAGCAGTTTTTTTTGGTTTGAGTGGAACGGGAAAAACAACACTCAGTGCTGACCCAAACAGAAAATTAATCGGAGATGATGAGCATGGCTGGACAGATGATTCCGTTTTTAATTTTGAAGGAGGTTGTTATGCAAAATTGATAAATCTTAATCCCGAAAATGAGCCTGAAATTTTTAATGCCATTCGACCCGGATCATTGGTAGAAAATGTTGGATTTTTACCAGGCACAAACAAAATAGATTTTGAAAATAAAGATATCACAGAAAATACAAGAATAAGTTACCCGCTTACGTTTATTAGTAATGCGCTTGAGCCTTCTATTGGCAAAATACCCAAAAATATCTTCTTTCTTACAGCTGACTCTTATGGTATTTTTCCACCTATTAGTAAACTAACTGCAGGCCAGGCAATGTACCAGTTCATAAGCGGTTATACGGCAAAAGTGGCTGGGACGGAAACGGGTGTAAAAGAGCCCTCAGCTACATTCAGCGCATGTTTTGGAGCGCCTTTTTTACCTTTGCACCCGGGCAAATATGCAGAAATGCTTGGTAAAAAAATGACCGATGCCAATGTAAATGTGTTTATGATTAATACTGGATGGAGTGGTGGGCCTTACGGTGTTGGAAGCCGTATGAAACTTGCCTACACACGCGCAATGATAACGGCAGCATTGGAAGGAAAATTAAATAACGTTGAGTACGAAGCTCATCCAGTTTTTGGAATGATGATGCCGAAAGAATGTCCTAATGTACCAAGCGAAATATTGAACCCGCGCAATACCTGGGCTGATAAAAATGCTTATGATGAAAAAGCTGTAACGCTAGCAAAACAATTTGTAAAAAACTTTGAGAAATATGCAAGCGGAGTAAGCAATGAAATTTTAGCAGCGGCTCCAAAAATAAAATAAATTGTCCTGATTGATAATTTAAAAACCTTGACATTTTTTGTTGAGGTTTTTTTGGCGGTTAGCATTTTTGCTTTTCTCAACATTTGTCAGGGCTATTTGCTGCAATCTTTTATGTTGCTCAAAGGCAGCAACATAAAAGGATTTACGCTGCTATCCCCTCGCTCTTCAGCAGTAAATCATTTTTAAACTTTTATCTGCAAAGCTTGTATCAATTCTTTATTTTCCATATAAAACGCTTTTTTTAATACTTCATAATTTAGTGGCTTAAAAAAAATTATATTGCATAAAAAAAACGTCAATGAAATACCTTCCACTTAATCAAGATATTTTTATTCAAAACAGAAAAAATTTTGTAAACAAACTTTCTAAAAACGCTATCGCCATTTTTAACAGTAACGATGAGTTGCCGCTTAATGGAGACGCTTTACATAAATTTAAGCAAAATTCAGATCTGTATTGGCTTACAGGTATTGAACAGGAAGATACCATGATGATTTTTTTTCCTGATAATCCTGATGCTACATACCGTGAGGTGTTAGTTGTAGTTCGCCCAAATGAAATGAAAGAAAAATGGGATGGTCACAGGTTAAGAATAAATGAAGCGCAAAATATTTCAGGAGTTGAAACAGTGGTTTATTTAGATGCACTGGATGCAATGTTACAACCCTGGATACATCTGGCAGAAAATATTTATCTCAATACAAATGAAAACGATCGTAAAGGGAGTAACATAGCGGTAAGGGATTATCGTTTTGCAAAACAGATGCAAGAGCGGTATCCGCTGCACAAATACAAACGCAGCGCACCCATTTTAAAAGAACTTCGTGCTATTAAAACAGCGGAAGAAATTGAAGTAATGCAAAAAGCAATTGACATTACAGACATTACTTTTAGAAAACTGCTGCAGTTTATACAACCTGGTATAATGGAGTATGAAATACATGCAGAAATTATTCATTCTTTTCTGATGCAACGAGCTACCGGTGAAGCTTACGGTAGCATCATTGCAAGTGGCGATAATGCCCGTGTATTACATTATGTAGAAAATTGTAGAGAGTGTAAAGATGGGGACTTAATTCTGATGGATTTCGGTGCTGAATATGGTAACTATGCGGCAGATCTTACCCGTACGGTTCCTGTTAATGGTAAGTTTTCAAAACGCCAAAAAATAGTTTATAATGCTTGCCTCCATCTTCATAAATATGCAGCAAGTATCTTAAAACCGGGTATCAGCATTGTAGATTATACTGAAAAAATTGGTGATGAAGCAACAGTTGTTTTTCAAAAAATAGGGCTTTTAAAAAAGACAGACATCAAAAATGAAAATCCTAATGATCGGGCGTATAGAAAATATTTATACCATGGTATTTCGCATCATCTGGGAATAGATGTGCACGACCTTGGCACACGTACAGAACCCATAAAACAAGGAATGGTTTTTACAATTGAGCCGGGCATTTACATAGAAGAAGAACAAATGGGTATTCGAATAGAAAATAATTTTTGGATAACAAAGAATGGCAATAAAGATTTAATGAAAAATATTCCCATTGAGGTGGAGGAGATAGAAGCGTTGATGAAGAGGAAATAGAAGAAAATTATCCATTTCGAAAATTTTAAAATGACCAAACAAATTCCTAACATTTTCACCCTTCTTAATCTTATATGTGGTTGTATTGCCATCGTTTACACCATGCAAAACGGAATCACCATTCAGTACGATGGCGAAGGCGCTCAATTTATTGATCTTTCTGAAAAAATGTGGATGGCCTCTTTGTTTATAGGCATTGCAGTAGTAATAGATTTTTTAGATGGGTTCGTAGCAAGGCTTTTTAATGCATCTTCCGAAATGGGAAAGCAACTTGACTCATTGGCCGATGTGGTAAGTTTTGGGGTAGCGCCATCCATGATTGTCTATCAGTTTTTACGCATGAGTTATGCTGCAGGAGAAGGTGGGATTGATACGTCCATTTTTTTACTAGTACCGGCATTTATCATTCCAGCAGCAGGAGCTTATCGTTTGGCAAGATTTAATTTAGATAACAGCCAGCAGTATGGTTTTAAAGGTGTACCAATTCCTGCTGTAGGTTTATTGCTCTCAAGTTTACCACTTATTTATTGGAACACAAATAATGTTGCTATTACAAATATATTGCTGAACAAATGGTTTTTGTATGCACTTATTATTTTTGTAAGTTGGTTAATGGTTAGTAAGCTTCCATTGATGGCTTTTAAATTTAAAAATTTATCGATTAAAGATAATTCGCCAAAGTTTCTAATTATAATTTTTTCAATACTCGCTGCCACATT
Organism: Ferruginibacter sp.; assembly: GCA_043751875.1. GTDB lineage: Bacteria > Bacteroidota > Bacteroidia > Chitinophagales > Chitinophagaceae > Ferruginibacter. The sequence continues at coordinate 189 of JAYUZL010000128.1, read as the reverse complement.
TCTACATTGGTTAGCAGTGCCGGTTATTTTTATAGCTTACATTATTTTATCTTTGGCATTCAAAAATAAAATAGCATGATATTTACTGCTCAAATAAAAGTAATGCCACTTAAAAATTTGCTCGATCCACAAGGAAAGGCAGTAATGGGAGGGCTTACAAACCTTGGTATAAAGGGTATAAATGATGTA
>JAYUZL010000127.1:0-2631 GCA_043751875.1 Ferruginibacter sp. | reverse complement strand
GTTTTTATACAGATTGCCATCTGGCTAAAAGTGGTGGCTATCTTTTCTAAAAAGCTGTTTTTTTCGATAGAAAAAAATAAAATAATAATTAAACCCTCGCCTTCACCAACATTGATTGTTGCAGGTGAAGAAGATTACCTGGCTGTTATTGAGTTATTGAAAAACAGCAATACAAACTTGCAAATTATTAGTAGAGTTGATCCAACACCATTAGCAACTGCTGCTTCATTGGGTAATTTTAAAGACCTGACCGAATTGATAAAAAAGTATATGATTGGAAATATAATCTTTTGTATCAACGAATTACAGGCTCAAGAAATCATTTGCATTATTCAAAAGATAAATCTACGGGTAAGTTATCAATTCCATGCGGCAGGTTCAGTAAGTATTGTAAGCAGCAGTAATAAAAATGAAGGTGGAAATTCTATTGCCCCCAATAAAAATGCCCCTACAAAGTAGCACACACGAATACGGAGGTGAAAATTATTTAAATGGCAGATGTTTTATTTCTCTTTGGGGATAGATGTAAAAAAGCCACTCCTTTAGGAATGGCAGTATATTTACTAACCCAGAAAAATCTTTTAATTAAGTGGCTTGCATCTCAGCAATTTTGGTCCTGATCTTTGCTTCAATTTCTTTTGCCATTTCAGGATTGTCGTTCAGTAATTGTTTTACTGAATCTCTGCCCTGCCCCAACTTATTGGTATCGTAACTAAACCAGCTTCCACTTTTTTGCACAATACCCAACTCTACACCCATGTCTATTATCTCTCCCGTTTTAGAAATACCTTCCCCGAAAACAATATCGAATTCAGCCGTTCTGAAGGGGGGTGCCACTTTATTTTTTACCACTTTTACTTTTACACGGTTGCCTATAGCTTCATCGCCATCTTTTATTTGAGCCATACGGCGAATATCCAATCGTACAGACGCATAAAATTTAAGCGCATTACCACCCGTAGTAACTTCAGGATTACCAAACATGACCCCAATTTTTTCTCTTAACTGGTTGATGAAAATGCAGCAGCAATTTGTTTTAGAAATGGTGGCAGTTAATTTACGCAATGCCTGGCTCATCAATCTAGCATGCAAGCCCATTTTGCTATCTCCCATTTCTCCTTCCAGCTCACTTTTTGGCACCAGTGCTGCTACTGAATCTATCACCACTACATCAACTGCACCTGATAAAATTAATCGGTCGGCAATTTCCAAAGCCTGTTCTCCGTAATCAGGTTGCGAGATCAATAAGTTATCAATATCAACCCCCAATTTTTGAGCATAGGCACTGTCAAACGCATGCTCTGCATCTATAAAAGCGCACATACCACCTTTTTTTTGCGACTCTGCAATTACGTGTGTAGCAATGGTTGTTTTACCACTGCTTTCTGGCCCATAAATTTCTATTACTCTTCCTTTTGGAAGTCCGCCAATACCCAATGCCACATCCAGGCCTAACGATCCTGTTGATATTACTTCCTGTTGAACATGTGGTTTATCTCCCATTATCATTACCGAACCTTTGCCAAAATCTTTATCGATTTTGTCCATCGTTAATTTAAGTGCCTTTAATTTCTCTGCGTTAGTGTTACTCATTTTTTTTGTTTTTTAAGTGATGTATCTGGTTTAGCGTTGTAAAAATATATCGTACTTCAAAGATAATAGCTTTCTTTTATTAACACTAATATATTTAGTTTTATTTAGTAAAAAATTTAGTTTATACCGCAATGTTATTTTTTAACTGGCACGTGAATCTTAGTTTCATTAGGAAAGAAAAACCCACCCTTGTAAATCAGGATGGGAAATGTTTAGTAAAAGTAAAGTTTAAATATACATAATCTGCAAGCGGTTATGGCGGATGGAAAAACGGGCAAAAATTTTTTTCAGGGTAACAAAAAAGTTCGCACTCATACCAAACAATACAAATAGACAACAGTTTATTGGTATGCGCAATACCTCAAAGTGTTAGTTTTTTTATAAAAACTTTGTTTATGCTTAGGGAGAATGCAGAGATATGACAATAAGCATTTACAAAAAATATTAGTATTCCTTACACTTCCATAAAAGTAAAATAGGCTGAACTTTTTTTATCTCTGTAAATATTTCCCCACAGCACCTTACCACCAAACGCTATTCGTAACTTTACCCTATGCGGAACTATTTAGACGAATTGAATGAGCCACAAAAAGAGGCGGTGTTACATAAAGATGGCCCCATCATCATCATTGCAGGTGCAGGAAGTGGTAAAACAAAAGTGCTCACTACCCGAATTGCTCACCTGATGGGTGCCCATGGTGTGGATGCTTTTAATATTCTGGCGCTAACCTTTACCAATAAGGCTGCTAAAGAAATGAAGGAAAGGGTAGAAAAAGTTTTGGGTAATTCCGAAGCCCGTAATTTGTATATTGGCACTTTTCACAGTGTATTTGCAAGAATTTTAAGGGCAGAAGCCAACAAAATCGGCTACCCTAATAATTTTACCATTTACGATACGGATGATGCCAAGAGTGTAGTAAAAACGGTAGTAAGCGAACTGGAACTGGATCCTGCATATTATAAGCCCAATGTGGTTTATAACAGAATTTCGAGTGCAAAAAATAGTTTGATCAGCCCTGCAGAATACATCAATGATTC
>JAYUZL010000126.1:0-2519 GCA_043751875.1 Ferruginibacter sp. | reverse complement strand
CTTTCTATTTTTCGCCCTTCGGTACAACCTTATATTTTATCGTGGATGCTACATGACCCTTGCGTAGAAATAAAAAAACTTACCATCCCAATCCTTATTTTACAGGGCACTACAGATATTCAGGTAGAAGTAAAAGAGGCAGAAATGTTGAAAGCATGCAAACCGACAGCTATGCTTAAAATAATTACAGGAATGAACCATATTTTAAAAGAAGCCCCATCAGACAGAAATAAAAATATTGCAACCTACACAAATGAAACTTTGCCCATCATGCCCGGGCTTGTTGATTTAATTAGTGAGTTCATAAATAAAAAATAAGCATAACAATGAACTATTTAGCCCACGCCTATTTATCATTTAATAAGACTGATTTGCTTGTGGGCAATATGATAAGCGATTATATAAAAGGGAAAAAACAATTTGATTATCCTTCAGCAATACAAAAAGGTATAAGATTGCACCGGGCCATAGACGATTTTACAGATAACCACGCAGCCACTTTCGAAATAAAAAAATTTTTTAAACCCGCATACAGGCTTTACGCCGGTGCTTTTACTGATGTTGTTTACGATTATTTTCTTGCCAACGATACCAATCAATTTGCTACTGCGGACGAATTGAAAAAATTTACTCAAAATACCTATCATTTACTTCAACTACGATCTGAGCATTTCCCTGAAAAATTTGCCAATATGTTTCCTTATATGCAGGAGCAGAATTGGTTGTACAATTACAGATTTAATGAAGGCATGCAAAAAAGTTTTGGTGGGTTAGCAAGCAGAGCTAAATACATTGAAGAAACGGATACAGCTTATAAAATCTTTTTAGATAATAAAACTGACATCGACCGTTGGTATCAAATATTTATGCCCGATGTTAAATTTTTTACCGTTAATAAAATTGCAGAATTATTAAACCATTGATTTTTTATCTTTGAAATAAAAATGAAAAAAATATTAGTTGTTTTCTTATGCGGATTATTTTTTACCCTTAGCGGTTTAGCCCAATCTTCGATACCGGTTTTGGATAAATCTCCTATGGATATGTCAACTTATCCCACTGATTATGGCTTGTTAAAAATAGAAGGTAAAACAAAAGAACCATTAACTGCAAGAGTAATTTACAGCAGACCATTAAAAAACAACAGGGTAATATTTGGACAGTTAGTAGAATACAATAAAGTTTGGAGATTTGGTGCAAATGAAAATACAGAAATAGAATTTTTTAATGATGTAACTATTAATAAAACTAAAGTAAAAAAAGGCAAGTATTCAATATTTGCAATACCCAATTCAGGCAAGTGGACCATCATTATAAATAAGGATTTAAACAGTTGGGGCGCTTATGCATACGAGCAATCTAAAGATGTGCTGAGGGTTGATGTACCTGTACAAACAACGCCAGACATTGCCGAAACTTTTTATATTTACTTTGATAAAGCTAAAAACGGATTTGCCTTAAATGCAGGTTGGGACAATGTAAAAATAACTTTACCAGTTTCAATGTAATCATATGTACAGAGTTTATAGCTTTTTAATAGTAACAATTTTTATTGCCTTTTTTTCTTGCAAACAAAAAAATGAAGTAAAAATTAACAACACAAATACCAGTATTGATTCATTTACAAAAAATGAAAATCCTTATGCCAAACCTGATCAGTCATGGCTTGATATGAGTTGGTACCCGGTGGATTATCCTATAGAAAAAATGAAAGGAAATGATTCTCTTCATTTAATTGCAAAATTAATTTATAGCCGACCTCACAAAAAAGGGCGTATTCTTTTTGGCGAATCAAAAGAAAGTTTATGTGCTTATGGAGTTCCTTGGCGGCTTGGAGCCAATGAAGCCACAGAAATTGAGTTATTTGAAAATGTAAATATCGCAGGTAAAAATATTCTCAAAGGCTCTTATGTTTTATATTGTATTCCTCATGCAGACAGATGGACAATAATTTTTAACAGTAATCTTCATACCTGGGGGTTGCATATTAACCAAAGTAAAGATATTTTTAAAACAGACATCCCTGTATTAAAACAGGAACCTGCACTCGAAGATTTTACGATGGTTTTTAAAGAAAATAATACAGGTGCAGACCTAATTATGGCATGGGATAACGTAAAAACTGTTTTGCCCATCGTATTTTCAAAATAAATTCAATTCCTTTTTCCTTTCGTCTTTACTCTTTTAACCAGCTTTCCACGCATAGTAATTATATTTACAGCATGTGTGGAATTGCAGGTATAATATCTACTCAAAAAATAATAATACATACTGGATCTCTTAAAGCAATGTCAGATTCTCTTTCGCATAGAGGGCCCGACGGAGAAGGATATTGGATAAATAAAGAAAATACAGCAGGCTTATCTCACCGGCGGCTTGCTATAATAGATTTGTCAAATGCGGCTGCGCAACCAATGCATTATTTAAACAGGTACAGCATTGTTTACAATGGCGAAATTTATAATTACAAAGAATTAAAAGCAGATCTGCAAAAAGCAGGATATCATTTTACTACACAA
>JAYUZL010000125.1:0-21316 GCA_043751875.1 Ferruginibacter sp. | reverse complement strand
ATAAATTCCAATAGGTTTATTTGTCTTCCCTTATAGCTTTTTAGCATATTTTGAAAGAGGTCATCGTATTTTCTGGAAAAATCTAACTGATCTAAATTGTTAACTTGTTTTAAATAGTAAAATTTTGATGCGGCAGCATTTACATCGCTTTTTATTTTACTGTATTGCAGGTCGGCTATTGTTTCTTGTTGTTTTATGTTTATTTGGGCTGCTTTAATATTGCCTTGGTTTTTATTGAAAATGTTGAGTGGAATAGAAAGGGAAAGACCAATATAGTTTGGATTATAACTACTGCGTTGGTCGAATTCTGTACCAACGGTTACATCGGGTTTTGCCAGTGCTTTTTGATAAATTAAGTTGTTATTTTGAAAGTCTGTAGCCGTCTTTGCGAGTTTTGCGTCTGGTCTGTTTTGTAATGCAATTTTAATTAAGCTATCTATTGTTGGGATATTTGAAGTTGTAAGATCTGCAAATTTGTAGCTTAATTCCGGCACTATAAAACTGCTGTCTCCCTGTTGTAATAATAATTTTATTTCTGCCTGTATGGGCAGTATCACTGTTTCAACATTTACCAATTCATTTTGTAAACTAAACAACAATGCTTTCAGCCGCAAATTATCTTTTAGAGCGATGTTACCGGCTTTTAACTCAGCATCTAAACCAACAATGAGCGTTTTTAATTCTGTTATTTCACCGTCAAATACCTTTTTTATTTTAAGTTGATGATTTATTTCTAACAAATCATTTCTCAAGATATAACGAAGATTACGCATCACATCTTCAAATAATTCTGATGCAATGGTTGTATTGTCAGTAGCTAATTGCGCAAGTTTGTTTCGCTTGCCGGCTGTGCGTATTAGTTGGGTAAGTTGTACATAAAACGTTCCGCGGTTTGCGTTATGAGCAAAAAATTTGCCATCCCCTTTCATGCCATCATAGATATTTTGGTCTGTATTCAACATTGGATTGTCCCACAATTTTGCCTGTTGTATGAGCGCCTTGTTGGCATCAATATTATATTTTGCGGCAATGAGCGAAAGATTTTTTTGCAGGAATATTTTTTCAGCTTCGGGTAACGAAACCCTCAAGGTATCTGCTGTTAATTGCTGCGCCGTAATTAACCGTGGAGAAAAAACTAAGATGAATAAGAAAGTGCTTCTAATAATTTTATTTATAATCTGATTTTGCATGTACACAAATTTAGTAATTACGTAAATTTCTTCATCGCTGATTGTTTAATAATGTTGTACTCGTTAAAGAGGCAAAAGCTATCGTTGAATATTTTTTATTTTATGGCTGGAATTAACACAAAAAGTAATGATTTTGTTTACTTTACAAATTATATGTAATGCCAAACTGTGCCTGAAAGCTGCTATTGAAAGAATCTACCGTGTAATAACTATTATTTAAACCCGTTAGTGTTATTAAATTATAAGTTGGTAAATATCCTGATGTAAATTTTGCAGGCGCTAAACCATTTGCATCTTTTGCAAATGTGGGTATATTAACTGTGTAGTTATTTACTTTATAACAAAGTAAACATGACCCCGGTTATTGTTCAACAAATTCAATACATTAAAACATCGAAACCTATTTGCATAAATTTGCAGTTTTGTTTTCCAAATTTAAATTCATGCATTAGTTTCATGTCCAGTTTCTGGCTCCAAGCAGTGTGCAAAAAAATTCTTTCGGCATATTACCCTCTTCTTGTTTTTAAATATGTATCGTTTTCAATGAGTGTATTTAAATCTTTATACTGCCGTGCAGCTGTGAAAATTTGTTCGTTTAAAATGTAATCTGCAAGCCTTATATCATTCTGGTCTTTTGGTATATATGGAAGGTTAGTATTTGCTGAATTACCGAAAGGATTGCCGCCTGTTTTATAAGCCCCTGTATAAGGATTTTCGGTTTGTGCTGAGAAGAAGAAACTTAATGAAATTGTATTGTGCTTATTTCACTGCATGCCGTTAACTAATCTGCCGATAAATCTATTTCTAAATTGAAATTTAAATTTGCCGGTTTTGAATTGTTTGGTGTGATTGCAGGATTTACTTCAAAGTTTGATTGAAAAGAATTTCCGATTCCATTACCCAAATCGTTACTTCGACCATAGGTATAGGCTACACTATAAGTAGTATTTAATTGATGTGTACCAACTTTGCTTGAAGATGAGTTGCTTAATTGTTCCGTTAAATTATATCGATATCCTTGTTTGGTATTAACAAGTAAGTACACATTAGAATATTGGCTGTCTGATTTTTGCCTACATAAACAGGAGTTTGTATAGGAGCAGATGTGAAATATTGAACACTGTCTTTAATATATATTTGCTTAAATCTTACATCGAATAAAGTTTTGGTATACAAAGCATCGAATGTTAATTTATAACCCTTGCCAAATTTAATATCGGCAGCAATATTTGAATGCTATTCAGTAAGAAATTTAAAATTATTATCAATTACATCTATTTCCCTTGTTGTTACTGCATTGGCACTTGCTGCTGCATGCGCATTAATGGTATCTTTTAAATACAAAGGATTATTGGCAAATAACACTATTGTATTTCCGCCATTTGTATTGGCAGCTGATGGTCTAAAATCTATGTTATTATATACATTGCCGGATACAGTTTCAGCATAACCCAGCCATGCAAATGGTATTCTGCGAACAAAAATACCGGTATCACCTCTTATTATTAAACTTTGATTTCCTTTTACATTCCGGTTAAAACCTAATCTTGGAGGTAGAGAGGCCTTACCCAACCACTAATTATTCAAGTTGTCAAAGAATGTATTACAGTAAGTTGGGTTTGATGAATTGTTTTTTTGCAGTAGCAAAATTTTTGTCAACCACAATTTGGTTGCCCAAACCTGAATAATCTATTCTTAAACCCGGTGTTATTTTAACCTTTTGTTTATGGCAATTTCATCTTATGCATAAGCACTTAAAAGATTAACATTAAAAGGCTTTGGCGGATTATTATACAGACCATCCCGAGTATTGGGATATTTTGCATCAGAAGAATAAGCTGTGCGAATTCTACTTGGTTTATCTGAAAGGAAATTACTAAGATTATAATATTCCCAACGTCCATTTCAAGAATTTACAAAGCCATAATTTAATTTGTAAAGTTCGTTGTGTGTACCAAAAGTAAATTTGTTAATTCCTTTTACGAAAGTGAGGTTGTCGCTTAATTCAAATGTTGGCTGCTTTATGGCATAAATAGAAGCTTCACGTCCTGTGCCTGCCCTTATTGAACCTTCACCAATGTCCAAAAAAGGAGAAAATACACCGGTAAAATCACGGTATTCATGCACGTTAATATAACTAGTATTAAACTGGTTGTTTAGGTTTAATGCAAATTCTGTTTTTAATTCAATAGTAAGATTTACATTTTTTATACTGTGTAAAGTCGGTAGAACCAAATTGAAAATTGGTAGAAGTTCGCTCTAAATTATTACCCCACACATTGGTAAAAATTCCTTTAAACGTTAAGATACTTTTAGCATTGAGATTAAAATTGGAAAGGGTAAATAATTTATCGCTCTTAGTGAAAGCTTTATATGCTCCCTCATATGCACCTGCATCATAATTATATTTAGTTTTTTAGTTATTATAAATACTTACGGCATCTGCAAGGCTTATGGCTGCACCGGGCTTGCCTGCATTATAAAAAGTTGGCTCCTTTAATTGGGCTTTGCCAACCGTTAATCCCCTTATTTGCTTTCGCACAGAGGCAACCTTTACTTCATTCAGGTTCTTACAATTTGCAGACAGGGATATGTATATTTCAGGATTGTTTCCTAAGCTTACATGTACGTTTTCGAAAGTTTGCTAGGCATCACCCACATAAGTTATCGTAATCGTGTATGGACCGCCTGGTTTTAGATTCGGAATGATGAAAATTCCTTGTTGGTTTATTTGTGTTGTTATTTTAAACCCTGTAGGCTCGTGTTTAACAATAATACTAGGGCCTGCAATTGGTTCTTTTTTTATTATCGGTAATTACACCATTCAATGTTTAAGTGGTTTCCTGTGGTTAGATGATGTTGGTTTTTGTAAAACCCAACGCTTTAAAGATAACTAGGAGAAGGTAATTTAGTTTCATGTTGATTAATTTTGTGCAAAAAGTTCAATCAAAATGTCACTGCAATATTATTTAAAAGAAAACGGTTAAGCTAGTCGTTGAAAAGGCAAAAACTACCGGCGAATGCTTTATTCGGTAGAATTGATGTTGGAAATTAATGTTGCTATCAAACTACTCCAGCCTGTTTGGTGAGATGCACCTAAACCTTGGGCAGTATCACCATTGTAATATTCGTAAAATAAAACAAGGTGATCATTTTCAGGCTTTTTATAAAACCAGTTATCTTCCTTTATTACTTTTCTACTGTTATTTTCATCCTTACAAAAAATAGAAATTAATGTGTTAGATAGAGCATTGGCAATTTGCTTGCAGTTGAAAACGTTTCGTGAACCCGTCGGGTAATCAAGTTGTAGTTTGTCACCATAAAAATGATGTAACTGATACAGGGTTTGAATAATTAAATAATTCATCGGAATCCATACCGGACCTCGCCAATTGCTGTTGCCACCAAACATGTTATTATCACTTTCGGCCGGCACGTAATTTATAGTATGGATGCCATTTTCTAATTGCACTGAATAAGGATGTTGCTCATGAATTTTTGATAAAGCCCTTATGCCACCTGTAGATAAAAATTCATCCTCGTCCAGCATAACTGCTAAGAGTTGGGTTATTTTCTCTTTAGATACGAGAGATATTAATATGTGCCCATTTTCACATACTTGTTCAGACGGTAAAAATTTATTATTTTTTATGTTGTATTTTTTAATATAATCCATTCGCTTTTTAAAGTCAGGCAATTTTTCTAAATATTCTTTACGAATAATTACTACATTAAACAATACACTCATCCCTACAATAGAACGTACTTTCAAAGATTTATTATCAGCATTTGAAGTATGCAACCTGTCATAAAAAAAATTGTCTTCACTATCCCATAAATGTTGGTTAAGTGATTGAGCAATCAATACAAAATGTTCATAAAATTTTGTAACAACATCTTCAAAACTGCTGTCTTGCTGGGAAATCTCTAAGGCTATTTCCATCATATTTAAAGCATACATACCCATCCATGCAGTGGCATCCACCTGTTCTAACGTTGCACCAACAGGTAAGCTGCTGCGATCTATAACAGCAATATTGTCTAATCCCAAAAAGCCACCACTAAAAATATTGTTTTCGTTTTCATCTTGTCTGTTTGCCCACCAGGTAAAATTGAGCATAAGTTTTTGAAAGATGCGTTTTAAAAAATGAATATCTGCATTGCCATATATTTTTTTCTCTGTATTATAAACCTGCAATGCAGCCCACGCCTGAACAGGAGGATTTACATCACTAAAATTCCATTCGTAGGCAGGAATTTTCCCTACTGGGCTCATATACCATTCCCTGCATAGTAATATTAATTGGTTTTTTGCAAACGCAGGATCAGTCATTGCTAGTGGAATGCAATGAAAACATAAATCCCATGCAGCAAACCAGGGATACTCCCACTTATCTGGCATGGACAATACATCTGCAATTTTTAAATGTTCCCATTTTGCATTTCGTTGTTGTTTTCTTTTTTCGGGTGGTGCAATATTATTGGTATCACCTTCCAGCCATCTTTCAACATCATATTGGTAAAATTGCTTACTCCATAATAAACCGGCAAAAGCCTGTCGCTGCACATTGGCAATATCTTCAGCGGAATTTTCAGGTAGCAGAGCTTTGTAAAATTCATTTGCCTCATTTTTTCTGGTAGTAAAGACTGCATTAAAACTTTCATCAAACGGATACTGCAATTGATTGTTACAGAGCCGTAATATTATTTTTTGTGATTGTCCTCCGTTTATTTTTAAACGATAGACAGGTGCAAACTTTGTGCCTATCGGTTTATTTTGTAATTGCTTGTGTAACGCTTCATCGCTGTTTACAATAGCCGTATGAAAAGCGTCTTTTACAAACGGGGAAGCGTTGGGGTAACCAAATACTTTTTCAGTATTGGTTTCATTTTCTGTCATTAAAGTTTCTGTAGTAGCTGCATAATAAAAATAATGTTCACCAAGTCGGTCATCGGTAGTTTTTAAAACATTTTCGCCCGGTAATTTTTCTATTTTTGGTTTTATGATATCATCGCCAAATTGCCAACGGTTGCGAAACCAAAGCGTGGGCAATAAAACGAGTTCTGCTGCTTCATTTGCTTTGTTATTTATTTCAATTTCAATACAAATATCTTCTTTATTATTTTTTGCATATTTAATGTTTACGTCAAAATAGTTGTTATCATTAAATACGCCGGTATCCAATAGTTCATATTCTGCTTCTGTTTTGCTTCTGTTCTTGTTTATTGTAATTAATTCTTTGTACGGAAATGCAGCCTGCGGATACTTGTATAAATATTCCATATAAGCATGGGTAGGTATATTATCCAAATAATAATACAACTCTTTTACATCTTCTCCGTGGTTGCCTTCTGCATTCGTTAATCCAAATAATCGTTCTTTCAAAATGTCATCTTTGCCATTCCATAGGCTAATGGCAAAGCATAAATTTTGGTGCATATCGCTAATACCCGCAATACCATCTTCGCCCCAACGGTAAACCCTGCTGCGTGATTGTTCATGCGTAAAATAATTCCATGCATCGCCGTTTTCACTGTAATCTTCCCGTACTGTACCCCATTGCCTTTCACTTAAATAAGGCCCCCAGTTTTCAAGTGGAATTTCTTTGGTTAGGTTTTGTTGAAGACGTTTATATTCTGCAGTGTTTTTTATTGGATGATCCATATTATATGAAAATCGTTTAGATTTAAATTCTTTTAAATTAGTGCTTTAACTATCTTATTAGCATCAATTATTTATAGTATTTTGTATGTGTGGCAAAGTAAAAAAGGAAAATAATTATCCTCCGGTAGCAAAGCCTTCAAATACCGTCATACCACCATCAATAAATATACTTGCGCCTGTCATATAATCACTGTCATCGCTGGCTAAAAATACTGCGAGTTTACCAATATCATCAGGCATACCAATTCTGTTATATGGAATTAGCGTCATTAATTTATCGTACGCTTCAGGTGTGTCCCATGCTGATTTATTGATAGGTGTTTTTATGGCACCAGGACAAATACTATTTACACGTATTTTATTCCGGCCATATTCCTGTGCCAGACTTTGCATCAGCATTTTTATACCGCCTTTACTTGTGGCATAATTTGCATGACCACCCCATGGAATCAATTCATGTACGCTACTCATACAGATAATTTTTCCACATGCTATGGAACGCTCTGCAACTATACCTCGGCGCAAGAATTCTCTAATTGCTTCTCTTGCACATAGAAATTGTCCCGTTAAGTTTATATCGATAACGAGCTGCCATTGTGCTAATGTCATTTCATGAAATTTTGCATCTCGTTGCAATCCTGCATTATTTACTAAAATATCCACTGAACCAAATTCGGCAATGCATTGTTTAAACATATTTATTACCTGGTCTTCTTTGCTCACATCTGCTAATATGGCTATAGCTCTATTACCGCAAGCCTTTATTTTATCAACTAATAAATTTGCAGCCTCGGGGTTTGCAACATAGTTCACTACTACATTGGCACCAGCATCTGCCAAAGAAATTGCAACTCCCTCTCCAATCCCTGAGTTTGCACCGGTTACAATGGCAGTTTGACCATTTAATTTTTTATCAATCATAATTTTATTTAAATTTTAGTTTATAAAAAAGAATACTAATTACAAAAGCCAATATTACTGCGTTAGCTACGGTGATGGTCATATTATTACTGAATATACCAAATAACAGCTACAGTAAAGTGCCCAAGCCAAAAAGTGTATACATAGAAAGTGAAATGCTACCGGTAATTTTGGCACTAATTATCTTAATTGCTTGCGGCAAAAACGATTCGTTAGTTAATCCGGAAGCCATGAAAACTGTAAATGTTATTAAATCATTTTTTCAAATTTTGATTTATTAAAAAGCTTCCCAAAAACTTGAGAAACTTCAATTTGAAACTTTCTGAACCCCGAAACATTTTAGCTAAATAATCCTTTTAATTTAGTTCCCATTTCACCCAGCATTTCTTCACCTTTTTCTTTTAAGCCATTAGGTGTAAGCCCTTCAACAAAATTTGTGGCTTTTTCAAACATGGTTTCTTCTTTTACTACAATTTGCTCTATTGGGGCAGCCCCTTGTGTTACGCTTACTTAATTTTGGTCTACTGCATCTACGGGTGTTTCATCATTAATAATACTTACTAATGAATTGCCTAGCCTCGCAGATTTTTCTTCAGCATAAGTTGCTATTGCATTTACAATACCAATAGCATCGTCTTCACTGATTTTGTAATGAGTTGTAACTTGTTCAATTAACTGTTGAATAAATTTAATTTTGTTTCATGTGTAGACTACACAGCGTTTACATTTCCAAATTGCTCACTTCACTAAAACTTATCAGAGCAATAGCTGCAATAAATAATTTTTTCATTTTCATTTTTTATTTTAAGAAATCGAATACTTAATTTTTCTGTCTTATAAAATTTTAAAAATACACTGATAAAATCCCCTTTAAAGTTGATAGTAGCCGAATAGGCAAAAACAGTTGGTGAAAAAGAGTTGATGCGATTCTATAACTATCTCATTATTAATTGGGTATATAGCGTAAAGAAGATTTTTGTAGGTATTTTTAGAAGGCAGCCTTAGTTTTTTAAGGAAGTACTTATCAAAGCGAAGCGTAAAATGCTTTTGCCTCTTTTAAAGCTTCATCGCAGATGAATGTTATAGACAATATATTTTCCTGAAAACTTTGTTCTGTAAGAACAACGTATTCCATTGTGTTTAAGTAAGGGTCTAATTTTTCATTTAAACCCATTACCGAAACTGTTGTTTTTACATTATGCACTAATTGCCTTAAGGTGTTAACATCACTGTGTCTCCACGCTTTTTCAATATCAATTAAATCTATGGAAATAACTTCTATAAATTGTCGGGTTACTTTTTTTTCATACTCAATGTTACCGGAGCTCACATCTTTCATATATGCCAGATTAATATATCGATAAGAGCTATTATCCGATTTCAAATCATAGCCTTTTTGCTTATCAATTATTTTATTTGTTTGAATAAACTGGTTAATTAAATTATATAACTGCTCTACTTTTATTGGTTTTGAAATATATTCATTCATGCCGTAGCCAAAGCATTTTTCTCTTTCACCTGCAAGTGCATGGGCTGTTATAGCAATAATCGGCATTGTCAATTTTAATTCATTTCTTATTTCCTTAGTAGCTGTGTACCCATCCATTTCGGGCATCTGTATATCCATCAGTATAAGGCTATATTTTTGGGGGTTCAGCGTTAACACATTCAGCACTTCTTTACCGTTAGTTACGAGGTCAAATTCAATTTGCCATTCTTTAAATAAATGTTTTATCAGGCTTTGATTTATTTCATTGTCCTCTGCCACTAAAATTCGGGAGTCATTAAAAATAGTAGGGCTGGAAATGTTGTATTTTTCAGAAAGATTATTCTTTAATTCATCTACAGCAATTTTGTAGGGTATTGTAATGTGTATGCTGGTTCCTTTACCTGGCTCACTTTCAGCATGTATAGTGCCATGCTGAAGCAATACTAAATCTTTTGCTATTGAAAGTCCAAGCCCTGTTCCACCAAACTTCCTGGTAACTGCATCATCAGCCTGTTCAAAGCGTTCAAATACAGCATTGATTTTTTCTTTTTCAATTCCTATGCCGGTGTCTGTTACTACAATGCTGACATTAATGTTATTATTTTTTCTGCCGTAGTTGCCAATGTGTATTGTGATCTTTCCTTTTTGTGTAAATTTTAGTGCGTTGCCAATCAGGTTTACCAATATTTGTGTGAGGCGGGTCGCATCTCCTTCTAACATATCTGGAAGAGAATCGTCAATAGAAGTTGAAAGTTGTAATTGTTTTTCAGTAATTTTTATTTTAAACATCGCTGTTACAGAATGCAGTAATGTACGAATACTAAATGGTGCAGTTTCAATACGCATCATACCCGCTTCAATCTTCGAGAAATCAAGGATGTCATTAATGATATTTAATAAGCTTTCGCCCGATTTTTCAATCGTTTGTAGGTATTCCATTGTTTCATCATCCACTTTTTTTCTTTGCAGCAAGTGAGTAAAACCAAGGATGGCATTTAGCGGGGTCTGAATTTCGTGGCTCATGTTTGCCATGAAATTTTCTTTAACCTGTGCGGCTTTTTTTTCTTTTTTTTCTGAAATATTTAATTCGTTTATTAATAGAATCTGGCGGCGAATGGTATTTATAACATACCAAAACAAAGCAGCAGCACTTATTAATACCAATGCAATTAGCACGGCACTAAACCGTAAAGCCTTAGAACCACTTTTATCATTTGTGGCCGTTATAATTTTTAATAAATTTTTTCTGGAACTGTCAATTTTGTGAACAGTGGCTGTAATAGAATCTGTCAGTACTCTACCCTTTTGAGAGGCAATTACATTCTCAGCAGCAATTTTTCCTACAACTTTAAAAGAGTCCAGTATCTGATGGCTGAATTTTAATTTTTCATGTACCATATCATCCAGTTCATCAATATATTTAACTGAATTATCATCATCCGAAATTTTTTGTAACTGCCTTAGTTCAGTTTCTATTTGCTGAATTTGTTTTTCAAGGCCTTCAATATGTATTGTATCTTTTGTAGTAACGGTTCCTCGTATTTTACTCTCTACTGCTATAATATCTTTCTCTAAATTTTTTAACTGATTACCTACTTTAAATTCGTTTAGTAATTTTTCATTACCTGTAATAAGATTGCTTATATTTTTTGATGTGTTGTATTGAATAAATATCAACAACAATGTACCGAGTACAAAGCCGGATAAAATGTAATAAATGAGCTTTTTTGCAGTCATAATAATATATAGCTAATATAAGCTAAAATTTATGGTTGCTATTTGTTGGAGGCAGTTTTAAGTATCGGTAAAGAAAAAATACCATTAGGATGATACTGGTTAATATTCCAATAAGAATTAAAGCCATTGTTAAACCACTCATTCCCACATCAGATAATTTTAGGAATAAAAAAAACAGAATAATAAGCAGTAAAGTATCTATAAAAAATAGTATGGTATAAATAATCTTCAATTTAATAATTTTAAGATTGGCTTCTTTAGAAACAGGAGCCGTTTTACCAAAACTAACTGCATGTGAAAAAATTTATTTTGATCCTTTTTTTGATTTTTAATTATCTTATAAAATTACTCCACACCTTAGGCCAAAGCGGGCTAAAATCGGTAAAGCGGCATTTGCTGTCGGTGAAACAGTAGTATTTAAAAATGTTAGGGATTAGGAAAACCGGGGAATAATTTAAAGAATATTCATTCTTTTGTTTAGTGCGGCCCTGTAAGTATCCGCTACGGGCAAAGCTTTTCCATTTACTACCAAAGCGCCATCCTGTATTGTGTCAATTTTAGTAATTGCAACAATATAAGAACGATGTACTCTAATAAATTTGTGACTTGGTAATCTGTCTTCCACGGCTTTTAAAGTAGTATGTATTGCAAAAAATTTTTGGACTGTATGCAACTTTACATAATCACCCATTGCTTCTGCAAATAATACGTCATCTAGTTTTAGTTTGCGAACAATGTTTGAATCTCTGATGAAAATAAATTCATCATCATTTATTTTTACTTCTTCGGTATTACTTTCTAATATTTCTCTTACTTTATTTATTGCCTGTATAAACCGAGCAGGCATCAGAGGTTTTACAATATAGTCAGCCACGTTTAATTCAAAGGCTTCAGCAGCATATTCTTTTTTAGAAGTTGTAAAAATAATGATAGGTTTTTTATTTCCCATGTTTTTAGCAAGTTCCAACCCTGTCATACCGGGCATTTCAATATCTAAAAGAATAAGGTCTACAGATTGTTCCTGCAAAAAATTATATGCATCCATTGCGTTTTCACATTCGCCCACAACTACGATATCCTTTATCTGATTTGCCAGTTGCTTTACGGTGGTTCGGGCAATTATGTTATCATCAACTATAAGGGTATTCATGTTTTTATGAGTTGTATATACTGTATTATGATGAAGGTAGAATATTTGTATAGTTTCCTTGCTAGATTATAATTTGCGATTTGCTAAATAATTTTACCTTATTTAAAAAACTAAAAAAGCATAACCGGTATTTCCATACTGTGTTAAAAGTTAATTTTTGAGAAAAATGAATATCGAATTTCTAAATACTATCACTCACTTTCTTTAATAGTTGATTCTGATAAAGCTTTGAACAAAAATGACAAAGGACAAAATTCCCATTCGGGAAGTTTGTCCTTGCTGCGTGGCCTTGCCAAGAATCGAACTTGGGTCTGGAGCTTCGGAAACTCTTATACTATCCATTGTACTACAAGGCCATATTTAAAATAATTCAACAAAATTATCTAACTATTTATATCGCACATCATTTTCCAAAATTTACAATATTGGTTCCAAATATTTTTACTGCTATTGCCAGCAAAATAACGCCAAAAAACTTTCTTACAACCAGTAATCCATTTGGCCCAAGTGCACGCTCTATCCATTTTAAAGAACCAAGCACCAAAAATATAATGATGCAGTTTACCAATATGCCTAAAAAAATATTTACATCGTTGTAGTTTGCTTTTAAAGACATGATCGTTGTAAGGGTACCACTTCCTGCTATGAGGGGGAAAGCAATCGGCACTACACTGCCGGTTTTATCATTGTTCTCCGCCTTAAAAAAATCGAGCCCCAATACCATCTCTAAACCAATAATAAATATTACAATACTACCTGCCACAGCAAAAGATTTTACATCGAGCCCCAATACATTTAAAAACTGCTTCCCAATAAAAAGAAAAAGTATCATCAGCGAGCCCGAGGCAAACGTTGCCTGCACGTTGTTTATTTTGCCACCCATCTTAGCTTTCAGCGAAATTAATACGGGGGCATTGCCAAGCATATCTATCACCGCAAACAACGTGAATGTTACAGTAATTATTTCTTTTAAAAGTATATGCCCTAGTTCAAACATGCAAGCCTGCTTTTTGCAAATATAGAAGGTTAATTAACTATCGCTGTTTTCTGAAAGTTATTTTAGGGGTACACTACGAAAATAAATTTTTATATAAAGTGATTAAGGTAATGCAGTTAACGTAATTGAATGTTTGTAAAATCCGCTGATCAATTCCGTTTTTTTATTTACCCGAAAATCCAAATGTTACACCTGCAGTAAATGTCTGCAACACACTAGGGTTAAAAAAGCGGTTGCCGTCAGCATTAAGGTCATTTCCGAGGCTGTAATTTTTATTAAAGCTGTGCATGATACTTACAAATACATTGGCCTTTGCTTTCTTAAGTAAGCACTCTGTACCAATTTTTACAAACAGTAGGTTATATGCTATTGCGTAAAAACTATTGGCATCATTTAAAGGTATTTTGTCAGTATAGGTATAAGTAATGTTTGCGTAAAAGGCAGCAGCAGTTACTACATCAGCCATTAACGAGAGGGTAAGGGGAGATGTACCTGTAAGTTCTTTGCCGTCTAAAATCTGCGTACCTCTTTTGTAATCCTGAAACCTGGCTTTTACGATGTTGCCCGTAAACCGTAATTGCATTGATTGCACAAAACCCGCAGGTTTTTTTATTGGGTTAGCATTTATTGAATATTCAATACCGTGTTGCGTTGTGCTGCCTGCATTAACAAAAAAATCACCACCGCTGGCATCTTTGCGTACCACAATTGTATTGGCAAGCTTGATTTTATAAACTGCCAGCTCTGCAAACAAAAGATTTTTCACCAGTGTTATTTTAGCACCTGTTTCATAACTGGCACTTGCTTCGGCTTTTAAATCTTTATTAAATACGCCGTTGCCTGCATGTATCTCATCAATAGTTGGTGGCGAATAGCCTCGGCTGTAAGATGCATACACAGTTCCTATTTGTATGTTTCTATGTAGTGCAATGCGTGGTATATATTGTGGGGTAAAACCTGCGGCAGATGGTGTTTCGGCTGGATACAGCCTGTTGAAACCATACTTAAAATAATTGTAACTCAACCCGCCGGTTATCGTATAATGCTTAGCAAACCTATAGCCCGCCTGCATAAAAATATTTAGTTGGTTCACGTTTATTTGATCGTGGTATTGCACAGTATCCTTCACACCAAGCCTGTTGCCATGGGTGGCTGTGTTTATAAAACTGTATTGCAACTCTGCACCAGCATTGGCGGTTAATTTGTTCTTTTCAAAATTAAAAATGGTTCTTGCTCCTGTACCTCTTTCATATTTTTTTTCATAATTTCTTATGGAAGGGTTTTTAAAATCGGTGTAACTAAAGTATGCGCCGGTTGTATTTTTCCAGTACTTATTTATGGTAATTACATCTGCTACTGATGCATAGATAGTACTTAAATACAGCGCTGCTTTTTGTGCAACAGCACCCTTAAACAATGAGGTTGCAGGCCTTGCCTGCCTTGGATTTGCTGCAGCCTGCGAAGCCGTTAGGCCACCCGGCGTCTGGTAAAATAAATTGCTGTAATAGGTAGTGGCAGTAATAGTATGTTTGTCATTGGCTTTATATGAACCTGTATAACCCGCAATATCTCTTCTCATGGCAGTATGCTCTCTGTATCCATCTGCCTGTTGGTGCGCAAGGGTAAAGGCATGGTTTGTTTTTTTTGTAGAAAAGTGGTTCGTTGTACTTGCTGTAAACAAGCCGTAACTGCCGCCCGTTATTTGTACAGATGTTCCGGTTTGCTGTACAGCATCATTACGCATAAGCACAACTCCGCCTGTACCTGCACCATACATGCTGCCGCCGGGGCCTTTAATAATTTGTACGCTACCAATCAGTGCCGGCGTAAGCTGGTTAAAATAAGTATTGCCGCTGGCATCAGTTATTGGTAATTCATTCAAATACATTTTTACGTTTCTAACGCCAAACGTTGACCGTAGTAAGTTACCTCTTATGTTCAGGCGGTAACTGCCCGGGCTTCGCTCATCCATTTTTACGCCGGGCACATTATTAAAAGCCGCCGTAAAAGAATGCTGATCGTACTTGTCAAGGCTGCTTTTATTTATTATTGCTACCGCTGCCGCTGCGTTTGCAACAGTACTATTTCTGCCAAATACGGTAACCGTTTCTTCAGCTATAATTTTTGTTAGAATAATTTCCTTGTAAATATTTTTTAGAACGAGGCTACGCATGGTTATGTAGTCTGTGGCTGTTAATATAAGGAGGAGAGAATCAGTTGCCAGCTCAAAAGAGAGTCTTCCTGCTGCATCTGTTATCCCTATTGGGAGGACATTTTCTTTTCTTACAATAACATTGGGCATTGCAGCACCTGATTTATTTATAACTTTTATTGAAAAGGCCTGCTGGCAATAACTGTTGCTACCCAACAGAATCATCCACAACAACATCGTTATTTTATTCGTACGCATTACTATCAAATTTATTACCGAACCAACTTCCGTTTGTTTAAAAAACGGTTCACTTTATAAATTCCTTATCTTCAAATCATGAGCAAAGCTAAATTAAACCTTTTCGATTTTACCATGATCATGGTAAGTCTTGTTATTGGAATGGGAATTTTTCGCACACCTGCAAATGTTGCGGCCACATCTCCCTCAGCTTTTCTCTTTTTTTCAATTTGGATAACTGGTGGCATCATTGCCATTTGCGGCGCACTAACCTATGCAGAAATTGGCAGCAGGTTTCCTGTTACAGGTGGATATTACCGCATTTTTTCTTACGCCTATCATCCCTCCGTAGCATTTGCTGTTAACTGCATTATTTTAATCTCAAATGCTGCATCGCTTGCAGGTGTGGCACTCATTGGTGCGGAGTATATTATTAAGGTGGTAATGCCTAATGCGGCTAATGCGCAGCAGGTACAAATCATTATTGCCATAACATCTATCCTTATTTTTTATGCCGTTAACCTGGCTGGTTTAAAAATGAGTGCACGCACCCAAAATGTTTTGACGCTCATTAAAATTGGCCTTGTACTTTTGCTTATTTTGCCTATATTTTTTTATACCGGAAAGGATGAGATCAGTGTGGTATCCAATACCATTTCCAGCCCTGTGTTGCGGGAATATATAAAGGCCTTTGGGTTGGGGCTTGTAGCTGTAAGTTTTACCTATGGAGGCTACCAGCAGTCTATCAATTTTGGCGAAGAGGTAAATAATCCTTCTAAAAACATTCCACGGGGAATCATAGCAGGGTTGCTCATTATTATTATTTTATACCTGTCGGTAAACTATGCTTATTACAAAGTAATTGGTTTTAATACGCTAAAAACATCAACCAATATTGCGGCAATTATGGCGGGACATTTGTTTGGCAATGCCGCAGGTAAAATACTTTCTGTACTGCTTTTTTTAAGCGTACTGGCGTATGTAAATGTATTGCTCATGGCAAACCCGAGGGTTATGCAGGCCATGAGCGAGGAAGGTATGCTGCCAAAATCTTTTGGTAAAAGGCACATCAGCACCAACGTACTTTTTACTTCGCTCAGTGTATTTGCAAGCCTCTGTGTGCTTATAGTTTTTTGGGCAAAAACCTTTGATGAGATCTTAAGCTTCACAATTTTTTTAGACTGCTTTGGTATGGTATTATCTGCAGCAACTATTTTTAAATTGAGAAAAGATACCGCACATTTGGATGGTACCGGCATATATAAAATGAAATTGTTTCCGTTAATGCCATTGGTATTTATGGCAGCTTACACTTTTGTGTTTGTCATTATTTTTTTTGATAAACCGTTAACAGGACTTACCGGATTGTCAATATTGGCAGCATTTGTAGGGCTGTACTTTTTGGTAGATATATTAAAGAAAAGAAAGATGATTTCCTAAGCCGTCACGGCGATTGCAAACTCTGTCAGAGGTTGAAAACTGCATCGGCAGTTGAAAATTTCTTCAACGGTTAAAACGAAACGTCAGTAAAAAACGTAACCATTAATTAAAAAAAATTTGCGTTCAAAAATAAGTTTACCAATAAAAACAACGGTCCCTTCAAACATTGTTTTAAAAATAAATAATAATGAACATTTCCTACATCATAAACGAACTTGGCGAAGAACGGGAAAACTATTTTAATGCAGTTGCGCCACCAATTATACAAACCAGCAATTTTGTATTTAATACGGTAGATGATATGCGCAATGCCTTGCAGAATGAGTACAGCACTTATCTGTATAGTAGGGGTAAAAACCCAACAGTAGATATTCTCGCAAAAAAGCTTGCTGCCCTCGATGGCGCAGAAGATTGCCTTGTGTTTAACAGTGGAGCCGCAGCCATTTTTGCAGCGGTTTTGGCAAACGTAAAAGCGGGAGACCACATCATTAGTGTAAAAGAACCTTACGCCTGGGCAAATAAAATGTTTACAGAAATACTGCCAAGGTTTGGCGTTAAAACAACCTTTATTGATGGTACAGATATAAACAATTTTGAAGCTGCAAAAACAAATGCTACCACGCTTATTTATCTGGAAAGTCCCAACAGCTGGTCATATGCTTTGCAGGATCTTAAAGCCGTTTCAGTATTTGCAAAACAATACAACATCATTACCGTTTGCGACAATAGTTATTGCACGCCGCTATACCAGCAGCCAATTTCGTTTGGTATTGATCTTTCCTTGCAGTCTGCCACCAAATACATTAGTGGCCACAGCGATACAATAGCAGGCGTACTAAGCGGCAAAAGTAAAATGATAGAGCGTATTTTTAAAAGCGAGTACAATAATATTGGCAGCGGCATACAGCCTTTTAATGCATGGTTACTTTTGCGTGGGTTGCGTACATTGCCCTTAAGGCTCGAAAAGATTACAGCCTCTACGCAAACTATCATCAATTATTTAAAAACAAATAACAAGGTAGAAGAGGTGATTTTTCCATTCGATGAGGCATTTCCTCAACTTGAACTTGCTCACCGACAAATGAGTGGAGCTTGTGGACTGCTTACAATTGTTTTAAAAGATATTGATTTGCCTGCAACTGAAAAGTTTTGCCAGGCATTAAAACATTTTAAAATGGCAGTTAGTTGGGGCGGGCACGAAAGTCTTGTTATTCCCCGCTGTGCAGGCTTTAAAATTGCTGCGTTTAACAGACAGTTAAAAGAACACAGAATGCTCCGCCTTTATATCGGTTTAGAAGATGCTGAATATTTAATTAATGATTTAGAGACTGCATTTGCTACTATACCTTAGTATTAATCCTACACCATATAATATTTTAACGGAATCTACGTTGAAAAAATAATAGCAAATATGCTATTGTAAATAAAATAGTGTTGTGTTATTTTTAACATTCTGAAAACCTTAAAAAACCAACGTCTATGAAGAACACAGCAAAGAAGCGCATTTCTTTAAGTGCCATCACAAAATCTTTCAGCAGATTATTTAGAGGAATTTTTTTTTCAACCGGCAACAAAGACTTTAGAAGACTAAAAAACTTTATCTGCTGATTTATTTAAAGTTGCTATCTCTTTAGTTCATCATTTTCATGGGCTCAAACTGCACTACCATTTCTTTTAACCCGTGAAAATGTTTTATCCTGCATAAAAGATGCTTTTAAACGAAGCATTTTCCGCTTATAAAAATACTTCCGGTTTTATTTATACAAAGAATAGTTTTGTATATGCGAAGTTTATTGATAATTGTAATTTTTATAAGTTTAAGCACTGTTTCGGAAGCCCAGCAAAAATGGAATTTACAATCTATTGTTGATTATGCTATGGCAAACAACATCAATGTAAAGCTGCAGGATGTGCAAGCAAAAATTGCTGCCATCAACCTCAAGCAAAGTAAACTTTCTCAGTACCCAAATGCAAACTTTAGTGCAAATACATCTGTAAACTCCGGTAACAACCAGGATCCTACAACTTTTAGCCGAATAACCCAGACCTTTTTGGTAGCAGGCCTTCAGTTACAGAGCAGTGCAGATATCTTTAACTTTTACAGTAAAAGAAATGCCGTAGCTGCCAATAATTTTCAAGCACAGGCAGCAAACGCATCTACTGATAAAATTAAAAATGATATTGCGCTGTCCGCTGCAAATGCTTACCTGCAAATTCTGCTTGGCAAAGAGCAGGAGAATATTGCGTTGGTACAAATACAGCAAACACAATTTCAGCTTGGCATTACCCGCAAGCAGGTAGATGCAGGTGCGCTTCCTGAATTGAATGCCTCTCAGCTGGAAGCCCAGCTTGCTGCAGACAGTGTAAATTATATAAATGCCAAAGGCAATACTACACTCAATATTCTTTCCCTAAAAGCTTTAATGAATATAGATCCGGCTACAGCTTTTGAAGTAGATATTCCTTCTATTGATAAAATTCCCATAGAGTCAATTGCCAATTTACAACCGGATTATGTATTTGATATTGCACTAAAAAACCTTCCGCAGCAAAGGGTAAACGATCTTAGGTTGAAGGCAGCCGAAAAGAATGTTGCCGCTGCAAAAGGCTCTATGTATCCTACCTTGAGCACATTTGGTAACCTCGGCACCAATTATAACAACAAATCACGCAGTATTACTGGCTTCAACCAAATAACAACTATAATTCCAGTGGGTACTGTAAAAGTAAATGGTACAGATTATACGGTTACTTCTCCCTTCACAAGTCTTAGTCCGGTATCTACAAAAAATGGTTTTACAAATCAGCTGTCAGATAATTTTAGGCAGGCAATCGGGTTAAGTTTAAACGTTCCTATTTTTAATGGGGGCTCTTTGCGCAGCAATTATGAAAGAAGTAAACTCAACATTAATACAATACAATTACAAAAAGAACAGGATAATCAAAAGCTAAAGCAGGATATATACCAGGCTTATAATTCTGCATTAATTGCACTGGAAAAATTTAACGCAGGTAAAAAAGCTGTTGCTATCAATGAACTTAATTTAACCTATGCAACAAAACGTTTTGATGTAGGCAGGCTAGGTACTTTCGACCTGATTACCACACAAAATAATCTGTTACGTTCAAAACTCGAACTTGCACAAAACCAGTTTGATTATGTATTTAAAATGAAAGTCCTTGAATTTTACAAAGGCATGGGACTGAAACTTTAGTATTGAGTTGTTGGTATTAATAAGTAAGATTCAACCATAAATTTAAAAAGTTTTAATGTTCCCATATAATAAAAAATTAACTAATAAATAAACCCTAAAAGTATTAGAGAACAGTCTCAATACTAACTTCTAAATACCCAATACTGTGTTATGAATAAAACAACAAAATGGATACTAATAAGCGTGGGAATTTTAGCGGTGCTGCTCATAGTGCTTGCTAAAACAGGCGTTTTTGGAAGAGATGAAGGCACAAAAGTAACTGCAGAAAAAGCAGCCGTGCGCAATATTATAGAAGTGGTCAATGCAAGTGGCAAAATATACCCTGAGGTAGAAGTGAAAGTAAGTCCGGATATTAGTGGAGAAATAACAGAGCTTACCGTTGCTGAGGGCGATACAGTTAAAAAAGGTCAGTTGCTTGCAAGAATTTATGCTGATGTTTATAACATCCAGCGCAGCCAGGCAGCCAACGGCGTAGCCCAAAGTCAGGCACAGGTAAATATTTCTCAGGCACAGGTAAGTAATTCTCAGGCGGCTTTAGATGCCTTAAAGGCACAGCAGGAACAGGCTGAAAGAAACTACAGCATGCAAAAAAGGCTTTTTGAAGAAAAGGTGATCAGCGCAAATGAGTTTAATGTAGCGGACGCCAATTTTAAGACAGCAAAGGCAAATTACAATGCTGCTGTGCAAAGCATACGCGGCGGGCAGGCGAGCGTACAAAGCGCAAGAGCAGGTGTACAAAGCGCAAGAGATAATTTGGCTAAAGCAAATACTGACCTTGGCAGAACGGCCATTGTAGCGCCAATGGATGGTGTGGTAAGTTTGTTGAATGTAAAAAAGGGAGAAAAGGTAGCCGGTAACAGTTTTAATGTAGGTACCGAAATGCTGCGTATTGCTGATATGGCAAAAATAGAAATTAGGGTAGACGTGGGCGAAAATGATGTGCCTAAAGTAAAATTGGGTGATAGCGCCATTATTAATATTGACGCTTACAGCGACCGGAAATTTAAAGGCATTGTTACACAGATTGCCAGCAGCAATAATGGCGCTGCCACGCAAAATGCGCTGGCCAATACCAGTAATGATGTTACACAATACAAGGTTTACATCCGCCTGTTGCCGGAAA
>JAYUZL010000124.1:0-2517 GCA_043751875.1 Ferruginibacter sp. | reverse complement strand
AATTTTATCGAGACATGTTACGCCATTTAATCCAGCATCATTCATTAACTCAACTGGGTTAAAATAAAGGGTTAAAGTGGTATAAGCCGGTATTGTGCTAAACAATCCTGAAAAAGGATTTTGTTTAATGTATTGATTAATTCTAGTAATTCGCTCTAATGTCTCCTTACTAATTTCATGGCCGAACTCTATTGATACAGCGTTTTCACTGACTTGAAAAAAGTAGATATCGTTTAAAATTAGCGGCATAATAAGAATGGAAATATACCGATTTATAGACTCTGCAAAAAAGCTGGTGAGATATTAATTGTTGTTATACAGACTTTCTTATAGAATTATTGTTAGGCTTAAAATTAAAAAGATTGGTGAAAATAATTTTCATTAAAAATATTTGAAAAGCCAGTAGCACCTCTTATTGCTTCTTTCCTTTGTAGCTATGTCACGCCATAGGCTTTTATGTTGAGTAAATCTTTTCTTCAAATAATGAGACCTATATGTAGCACGAATACCACTTATTTTTGCCGGAGTTCAGGTTATTGAAAACTATATTAAAACGTTCTATAAACTCATTTAAAAATATTTGACAAAATGATGGTAGAAATCAGGAAAGCAATTGAAACAGAAATTGATATTTTACTAAGTTTTGAAAAAGGAATTATAGAAGTTGAAAAGCCTTTTGATGAGACTTTAAGGGAAGGTGAAATTCACTATTACGATTTAATAGCGCTTATCCAATCTGATAAGGCTGAGGTATTAGTAGCAATAGTTGACAATGAAATTGTTGGTTCGGGTTATGCAAAAATTTTGGAAGCTAAACCGTATCATAAGTACATGGAATACGCATATTTGGGGTTTATGTATGTAAAACCTGCATTTCGAGGACAAGGAATAAATCAGAAAATTTTATCCCGACTTATAGAATGGGCTAAAAGTAAAAATTTAAAAGATATTCGATTGGAAGTTTATGATAAAAATACAATTGCTAAAAATTCTTATTGGAAATTTGGGTTTAAGCCAAATCTATTGGAAATGAGAATGGATATATGAAATACAATTCCCGCTATGGCTAAAAAAGGATGTGCCTTTTGCTCAAGTGCGTAAATAAAAAACGATTGATTGCAGCCTGCAAGTGACAGAGCATACTTTTTAAGTAGTCCATTTAGTTAAGACCAAACAGTTTTCAATTTTCACAATGGCATTCCCCAAAAAACAACAACTCAACAACACTTAAAATTAGCTGTAATAATTTTAAAAGTTTCTTATACAAACCCAATCATAAAAAAGACAATGCCTGCTAATGAAATAAATAAACTTGTAATCCAGAGGGACTTCATTTTAGTAAGCATAGAAATGGCAGAGATGGCTATGGCTATTTGAAAAAGTGTTACAGCCTGTGCCAGGCTTACATGTTTTTTTAGAAGGGTTTTTGATTCGTTCTGAAGTTTTTCTGCTTCTTTTTTAATTTCTTGCTGTTCTGCTTTATATTTCAAGGCGGCGTTAACATCTACCATGCCTGCTTTAGATTCTAAAGTTTTTATCTCGGCTTTTATGCCCTTTGCCTGATAAAAAGACCATTGATCAGATGCCTGTATTTGATCAATTAATGCTTCATTAGAATAGTGCCCGGCAATTAAACCCGAAATAGCTGCAAAAACCGCCATTAAAGCTGTAGAGATTGCTACAAAACGAAACCAGCTACCGGCATTATGCATTTCTTCCGCTTTTTCCTGAATAGTTTCGTGTAAGTGTTCTGTGGGTATTTCTATATCTTCCATTTAATACTTTTTTAAATTTTTGCTGTGTAAAAATAAGGGATGTAATTATGAGAAGCTGCATATTTAATCGAAGACAAGGAGCTTGTTTTTAACAAGTACAACTCATTTATAGATTAGGTAAAATGTTCTTGTAGAGAATTTATAATAGAAGGCTGTAAATGCCGGTAATTGAATAGTTATAAACGAAGAATTACTTTTTCTTTATGATGACCTCTTCTTCGCCAAGTAAGATTCCTAAAGGTTTTAACCCTTCAACTTTATCAAAAATTACTTTCCCGATTGCTAAGAGTGGAATAGATAAAAACATACCAGGTATACCCCAAATCATTTCACCAACAACTACACCCAGAATAATTAAAAATGGATTGATATTTACGTGACTTCCAACAATCTTTGGTCCTACAAATTTACTGTCTAACAAGTGGATACAAACAATTGAAATACCCACAAAAAACGCATGTTTGCTATCTGAAGTTGCAAACGTAACACAGACACTAAAAAAGAGTGCTGTAAAAATTCCGACATATGGAATAAGATTAAATACGCCGATCATTACTGCAAGTACCACCACATATTTTATTCCTAATATTAAAAAAATTATCGCTGCAAGAAAAGATACAATCAACATTTCTAAAAATAAACCTACTATGTATCCTTTTATAATCAGTTTTACTTCTGTCAGAATATCGCTTATTAATTCAAAATATTTATCGGTAAATGTTGCCACAACAACCTTTACAAG
>JAYUZL010000123.1:0-35135 GCA_043751875.1 Ferruginibacter sp. | reverse complement strand
GTAAAAGCACTTTTTTTGTCACTTTAATTATTTCTATGTAAGCTAACTCCATAAAAGCTTTCAGCCGTTTTTAGGTACATTTTTGTCCATTAACCCAATTTTGACTTCACTTCAAAACAAAAAAGTTAATGATTTTGAATATGGCTTGGAATATTATTCCGCACAAAAAAGCAAGTGCATTTTAATTATAACTGAAGATGTCAACGATTTTTATTTTTCGGAAATGGAAGTAATAAAATCTAAAGATTTTATAGAAAAATATCTGATCTAAGGTTTTAATAATTTCTTTAGATGCTTTACTCCTTCTGAAGCTGTTGCTTTTATTGGAATAATATTAAAGTAATGTTCCACTGAGGGAATTTTTTTATCAATAATATATTTCGGAATAAAGTCTGCCAAAACATCTATTAATCCTGCAGCGGGATAAACCTGTAGAGATGTACCAACCAATACAAAAATGTCTGCGGTCTGCATAACTGAAACCGCTTTTCCTATCATGGGTACTTCTTCTTCAAACCAAACTATATGGGGCCTTAATTGGCTTCCATCTTCTGCACAATCTCCAACTAAAATATCTTTTTCGGAATAAAATATTTTGGTACTGTTTGTACAACTTCGCATTTTAAAAATTTCGCCATGCAGGTGTAAAATATTCGTCGAGCCTGCACGTTCATGCAAATCATCAATATTTTGTGTAATGATTGTTACGTCAAAATAATTTTCTAATTCAGCCAATCCAATATGCGCATTGTTTGGTTTTGCCTGTGCAACATCCCTTCTTCGCTGGTTATAAAAATCTAATACCAAGGCAGGATTTTTTGCAAAACCTCTCGGCGTAGCTACATCCTCTATATTATATCCCATCCATAAGCCATCCGTGTCCCTAAAAGTTTTTAACCCACTCTCTGCACTAATCCCCGCACCGGTAAGTACTACAATGTGTTTATTTTTCATATTTTCAGCTTTGCACATGTACTCTCATTTACATATTTATTTCTCTCCCGCCATTTTCAGAATTTTATTCCACTCATTTTCCCTTACCGGTTGCACAGATAAACGCATCGATTTTATTAAAGACATTTCCTGTAAATCTTTTTCTGCTTTAACCTGTGCAAGTGTAACCGCATTTTTTAATTTCTTTACAGGTGCAATATCTACCACAACCCAGGCAGTTTCAGGTGTTGTTGGATCTTGATAATATTCTTTTACAACTTTTGCTGTACCAACTATTTCTAACCCTTCATTGCTGTGATAAAAAAACAAAAGATCCCCCTTCTTCATTGCTTTTAAATGATTTCTTGCCAGATAATTTCTTACACCATCCCAATGTGTTTTCTTTTCTGTCACTAGTTGATCCCAACTGTATTTAAAGGGTTCAGATTTTAATAACCAATAAGCCATTTTGAATTTATTTATTTTTTGTAACTTATTTTCCCCTAAAATTTTAAAAATTTCTCCCGTTTGTTTATAAATCTAAATGTTATCCACAAAATCAAACTAAAAAATTACTGAAATCGTAATTTTTTTGATACTTGGCAAAATTTATGTTTTGCCAAGTATACACTTTTAGAAATAAAAAATAAATTTTATGAAAATACAAACGTCACCTCCTCCTTTGCAGGACGAGAAATTAATTTCATCCTTTGGAATACAAAGGAGAAACATGCTAAAGTTTTTTGGTGCATCTGCGGCAGTAGTAGCTCTTGGCTCTGCATGTAACAAAAATAATGATTATGTAGATCCTATTACTGATACAGGAGTATTTTTGGGAACCGGAGATTTTCAAATTCTAAATTTTGCATACGCGCTTGAGCAATTAGAGGCTGCATTTTATACTCAGGTTTTAACATCAGCAGGGTTTAATTCAATGTCTGCTTTGGAAAAAACTTATCTTATGGACATCAAAGATCATGAGGTTGCTCACCGGGAATTTTTCAAAACAGCACTGGGTTCAAATGCAATAAAAGGATTGACGCCGAAATTTACAGCCATTGATTTTACAACGAGGGGAGGAATTCTTGCGCAGGCTAAAGCTTTTGAAGATACCGGTGTCGCAGCTTACAACGGAGCGGGACAATATATCGTTGATGTTAATTATCTTCTTGCAGCAGGTAAAATTGTTTCTGTAGAGGCTAGACACGCTTCTCTTCTTCGTGATTTAATTTCTGATGGAACATTCTCTGATGATTTAGATGCCAATGCTTTGGAAATTTCCAAACCACCAACAGCAGTTGTTGATATTGCTAATGCATTTTTAAGTGCAGATTCTCAAATCAGCAAACGCGGTTTACCTGCATAATGCAATTATTTAAAATTTTTAAATCTTAAAAAATGAATTTACAAAATATATTTTCTGAAATAGAAAAAGTAGATGCAGATATTTATGACAGGTTAGACACACGTCGTTCTGCCATGAAGCAATTTGCAAATTTTACAGGTAAAGCTGCTCTGGCAGCAATGCCTTTGGCTTTGGGTTCTGTATTTAAAAAAGCATACGGACAAACTCCGACTGATGTAATAGCGACTTTACAGTTTGCTTTAACATTAGAATATTTGGAAGCTAAATTCTACCAGATTGGTGTTGCGGGGTCGGGTGTTCAAACAAATTCAGGTGCGGCAGGGTTAGCAGCTCTTATCAAAATTCGAGATCATGAATTGAAGCACGTTGCGTTTTTAAAAGGAGTAATCAGCTCATTAGGCTCAACGCCTACTGCTGAACCTACTTTTGATTTTACAGGCGGAAAAGGTAACAATATGGGACCATTCCTAGGATGGCCAGCTAACTATGATGTATTTTTAGCAATGGCTCAAACTTTTGAAGATACAGGAGTTCGTGCTTACAAAGGAGCTGCAGGAACTTTGATAAATAATAAGACTGTTCTTACTGCAGCTTTGAATATACATTCTGTTGAAGGACGACACGCTGCACATATACGCCAGATGAGACGTGCACGTGGTATTGCAACCAGTTCACCCGCTTATGTTGGTGATATTAAACCATGGATTAACTTAAGTGAAAGTAACATTGGCGCGGGCTTTCAATCAGTAGTACAACCAAGTTACAACGGTGAAGACATAACATTACAAAATGGCATAAACATAGCTACAGTAAGTGGAGTTTCTGCAATAGCAGCAAGCGCATGTTTTGATGAACCATTGTCAAGAGCCGCAGTTCTTGCTATAGTAAGCCCTTTTATTGTTTAAATAAAAACAATCGATCAATCAATCAATCCAAAGAAAAAAGCGTCCTTAAAGTGGGTGCTTTTTTCTTTTATCCATTTTTATAAAATGTTAATTTACCAACCACTGGCCAAAACATCAGCAAGATGCAAAGTTTCAATTGGTAAACTTTTATTCTTTATTATTCCACCAATCTGCATTAAGCAACTGCAATCTGTAGATACAACGCAGTTGGCACCTGTAGCTATGATATTTGTAATTTTTTGTTCAGCCATTGCAATTGAAATTCCTTCAAATTTTACTGAAAAAGTACCTCCAAAACCACAGCAAGTTTCCACATCATTCATTTCCACCAATTCCAGTCCTTTTACATTACTCAACAAACGTCTTGGGCCTTCTTTGATTTTACATTCACGCAAAGCAGCACAACTATCATGGTAGGTTATTTTTCCATTAAATGAAGCCCCAAATTCTTCTTCTTTCAGTACATCGATTAAAAATTCACTAAACTCAAAAGTACGTTTACCAATATCTTTAATCTTATTTTGATTAATACTTTTTTCAAATAAACCAGGATAGTAATTTCTTATAAATCCAACACAACTTGCACTTGGAGCAACAATAAAATCAGCATTATCAAAATCATTTAAGAACTTTTCTGCAACGGCTCTTGATTCTTCACAAAAACCCGCGTTGAAGGCAGGTTGCCCACAACAGGTTTGATTGGTATTATATAAAACTTTGCAACCTGCTTTTTCTAAAACCTTTACCATATTAAAAGCAGTTTGCGGGTAAAGCTGGTCTACGAAACAAGGTATAAAAAGTTGAACGTTCATTATCTGAATTTTTTAAATGGATTGCGAAAATGCAATCATTTTTAGTGCAGCTACTGCAGCTTCTTCCCCTTTGTGGCCATGTCTGCCACCTAGTCTTTCATCAGCCTGAAGTTGATTATTTACGGTAAGTACCCCATAAATAACAGGAACCGGTAAAGTGATGTTTAAATTCATTATCCCTTGAGTAACACCTTCGCAAACATATTCAAAGTGTGGCGTATCGCCCCTTATAACACACCCTAGAGCTATAAATGCATCAGGAACTTTTACTGAAGATGGTTTAGGTTGTCCATAAGTTTCACTTATTTCAAACACATCTGCAACTTGTTGTGTTTTTATCCAATAATTTTTTACTGCAAAAGGAATTTCGAATGCACCCGGTACTTCAATTATTTTATATTCAACGTTATTCTGTGATAATATTTTCAAACATCCTTCTTGTAAAAGATCTATGACGTGTGCATTCCATTCCGTTTTTATTATAACAACAAAGGCATCCTTTGTTAAGTGGATGCCCGCTGTATCATTTAGGTTTTCGCTGCTTATTGCCATTAAATATTTTATTTTGTAATACCAAGTTTTGCAAGATGCTTTTCTACTTCACCACTTTGAACAGTAGGAAAGTTTGGATAATTATCCTGGGCCTTTTGGTAAAGTTCAATTGCATCTTTTGGCTTGCCTATATAATCAGCGTATGCTGCAGCAGTTATCAATGCATCAGCAGTAAAAGCTTCATCTTTTTCATTAACTGCTGCAGCTTTTTTATATGCTTTTAATGCGTCTTCCGTTTTCTTTTGTTCTGCATAAGCATTACCAATAAGTATGTATTTTTTTATTTCTACCTGCGTAGCACCGTTTGAATTATATTCCTTTAAATGTTGAATAGCTTTATCAAATTCTTTTATGTGAAGGTAGCAGGCCCCAATCATATATTCAGCACGGTTAGCGTTTAATGAACCACTATATTTACTTGCCACTTTTAAAAGTCCTGTTACATTTACGCCTTCATTTACACCGCCATTTAAAACAATGTTCACTGAATCTTTGTTAAAACCTGTTTGAGCCATTTTATCAAACAAGGATTCCGCAGAAAATATTAAAGCTGCGGCATCCATTTCTTTTGGCTCTTTAATCAATTTCTGATACCCAAAATATGCTCCTAAAAGAATTATAAACGCAGAACCAGCATATATGATGGGTTTACTGTAAGTACCCCAAAAATTCTTTTTTACTGTATAGGTTTCCGTAATTATATTATCTTCTTTAGTTACTACTGCTGATTTATTCTCTGCCATGTTATTTTGTGGTATTATGAAAAATATTACTCGATTTGTTTAGTCAGTTATAAAGGGATAGTCTTCCTGAATGTAAACATCTTTTAAAAGTTCATCATCATTGGGCCATGGGCTTTCCTCAGCAAATTTTACAGCTTCTTCCACTTCGGCTTTTATTCTTTCATTAATGGTTTCTATATCTTCATCTGAAACACTAAAATCTGTTTTTAAAACTTTCAATACATGCTCAATAGGATCTTTTGTTTTGTACTCTTCAAGCTCTTCCTTCGTTCTGTATTTTTGAGGATCGCTCATACTGTGACCTTTGTATCGGTAGGTTTTTATTTCCAACAATGTTGGTCCGCCTTTTTCTCTTGCTCTGTTTACCGCCCTCAAAATTGCATTGTGTACATCTTCAGGGCTCATTCCATCAACTGTATCTGCAGGCATTTCATATGCATCTGCCATTTTATAAATATCCAGGGTTTTACTTGTCCTTTTAACTGAAGTACCCATGGCATAGCCATTGTTCTCACAAATAAATACGACAGGCAAATCCCATAACATAGCCATATTAAATGTTTCGTGCAACATTCCCTGGCGGGCGGCCCCATCACCAAAAAAACAAATAACTACATTTTGTGTACCCTTATATCTTTCTGCAAAAGCAAGACCTGCACCCGTTCCAATTTGTGCACCTACAATACCGTGGCCACCAAAAAAACCTTGCTCAACACCAAAAAAGTGCATGCTCCCACCCTTTCCCTTGCTGCATCCTGTAGCTTTTCCAAACAATTCAGCCATACAACTCTTTGCACTAACACCTTTTGCAATAGCTAATGCATGATCACGGTAGGCCGTAATAAATTTATCATTAGGTGTGGTTGCTGTCATGCAACCGGCCGCAACAGCCTCTTGCCCTATATATAAATGACAAAATCCGCGGATTTTTTGCATGCCATATAATTGACCGGTTTTTTCTTCAAAACGGCGAAGTAGCAACATCATTTCGTACCAGTACAGGTAAGTTTCTTTAGAAAACTTTGTAGCCAATGGGATATAATTTAGGCTGCAAATATAGGAAATTTGAGCGTAGATTTTTTACATAAAAAGAGATGTTGTTATTGAAACAATTTATAATTCAAATTAAATCCTGAGCCTAATTTGTTTCCTACATTCAATAATGGAAATGTAAAACTTTATCTTTACGCTCCAATGCTTCGTCTTCGCAAAATAATTATTACCCATTTTAAAAATTACGGCATCTCTTCTTTTGAGTTTTCTAAAAATGTTATAGGTATAAGTGGACTAAATGGAATAGGCAAGACCAATTTGCTTGACGCAATTTATTATTGCTGTTTTACAAAAAGTTATTTTACCAATAATGATTCGCTCAATACAAATTTTGAAAAAGATGGGTTTAGGCTTGAAAGTAACTTTGATAATAACGGAAGCACTCAAAAAATAACATGTGTTAACCGTATCAATGCAAAAAAAGAATTTTTATTAAACGATCTACCGTACGAAAAACTATCAAAACATATCGGTTTATTGCCTGCTGTAATTATTGCGCCAGATGATATTGATATAATTATTGGAGGTAGTGAAGGGAGAAGAAGATATTTAGACTTAGTAATTTGCCAATTAGATGTAGAATATCTGCAACAATTAATTATTTATAATAAAGTTTTACTGCAACGCAACAGTTTATTAAAACGCTTTGCAGAACAAGGTAAAACAGACAATGAATTACTTGAAATTATAAATGAACAGCTGATTGTACCAGGTAAAATAGTATTTGAAAAAAGAACGAGGTTTACCAAAAAATTAATTCCACTAATAGGAAACTTTTACCATAAAATTGCTGATAACAATGAATCAGTGAATTTTATGTATGCCAGTAAACTTCAAGATGAAAATTTTGAAACTATTTTAAAAAGATCATTGCAAAAAGACAGAACAATTCAAAGAACGAGCGAAGGTATACATAAAGATGAAATTTATTTTACGTTAAATGGACACCCATTTAAAAACATTGCGAGCCAGGGACAACGGAAAAGTCTTTTATTTGCACTGAAGCTTGCACAATACCAGTTGTTAAAAAATTACAAATCATTTAGCCCAATTTTATTGCTGGATGATGTTTTTGAAAAGCTGGATCAAAAAAGAATGCAGCGTTTGTTACGTTGGGTATGCATTGAAAATAACGGACAGGTATTTATTACCGATACCCATAGACAGCGGCTTGAAAATATTTTTGAAACGCTGGAGATTGATGGGCAATTAATTGAACTTTAAAAAACGACTCATGACAGAAGTATCTATGGCTGAAGCACTTCAACTATTTTTAAATAAGAGTAAATTAAAAACAGGTGTTCAGGCCTTACAAATTGAAGATGTATGGGAAAAAATTATGGGTAAAACAGTTGCAAAATACACTGATAAACTGCAAATAGTTGGCTCAACATTATTTGTAAGCACAGTCGTGGCTCCACTTAAAAATGAACTACTTTACCAGAAAGAAAAAATTATTGAAATGGTAAATGCAGAACTTGGTGAAAAGATTATCAAAGAAGTAGTTATTAGATAGCTTCGTTTCTCTGTTTAGAAACTTCGTACAAAATTATTCCAGTTGCAACACTTACATTCAACGAGTCAAAATCTCCCTTCATAGGTATAGCAAACTTCTCATCGCACACTTTCATTAACGCCGGATAAATACCTTTTTCTTCCGCACCCATTACTATAGCAGTAGGCTCTGCAAAATTACAATCATAGGCATTCGTTGTTGCACCCATAACACTTGCAAAAACTTTTATACCGTTTAAATGAAGATCATCAACTGCTTTAATTAAACTGCTCACCCTGCATACTGCAATATTTTCTAATGCACCTGCAGAAGTTAAAATTGCATCTTCATTTAACGAACCAACACCTTTTTCGGGTATAATAATGGCATTTACTCCAAAGCAATAAGCACTTCGTGCAATTGCACCAATATTTCTAATGTCCGTTATTCCATCTAAAATGATAAACAGCGGAACTTCTCCGTTTTCAACAACAAAAGAAATTACATCCTGTAAATTTTGGTATTGAATTTTAGAAATTTGTGCAATACAACCCTCATGGTTGCTCACATTAAAATTATTAAGTTTCTCAACCGGAACTTTATTAACAGGCACCATAAAGCGCTCTGCCAATATTCTAATTTCATCAATTGTTTCACCATGCACGGCAGTTTGCATATAAATTCTATCCAACTGTTTACCTTCTTTCATTGCATTAATGATAGCTGTTCTACCGACAACTAAGGTATTTTTTTTAGGACGCTTATGTTGGTGTCTAAAATCTTTCACTTTTTAAAATTAAGTTTATTTTTTTATGCAAAAAGACCATAAGTGCCTCAAGAACTTATGGTCTCTACAATTCATTTTTAGAAACTAATTATATTATTTAAGTCCGAAAACTTTCTTTACTTCTTTAACAGCATCTAGTTTTTCCCAGGTAAATAATTCGACCCTTTTTTTTACCACCACACCTGCCGGTGAAGTAAATATTTTTTCAACTTTTTCAGGTGTTCTGCCCATATGGCCATAAGACGCAGTTTCGCTGTAAATAGGATTTCGCAATTTCAATCTTTGTTCTATAAAATATGGACGCATATCAAAACACGTCATTTTCATTATTTGTTTTGCAATTTGTCCATCGGTTAAATTTATTTTCGCCGTTCCATAAGTTACAACGTTTATACTTGTAGGTTGAGCAACACCAATGGCGTAACTGACCTGTACCAAAACTTCGTCACATAAACCTGCAGCAACCAGATTTTTAGCAATATGCCTTGTTGCATAGGCTGCACTTCTATCAACCTTACTTGGATCTTTTCCACTAAACGCACCGCCGCCATGCGCACCTTTACCTCCGTAAGTATCTACAATAATTTTACGTCCCGTAAGACCGGTATCTCCGTGTGGCCCGCCAATTACAAACTTACCCGTCGGGTTAATATGGTATTTAATTTTATCATTGAAAAGATGATCGTATTTAGGATACAAAGCTTTTACCCTTGGTATTACAATACCAATAATATCTTTTTTAATTTTTGCAAGCATCACTTCGTCTTTTCCAAAATCATCATGCTGCGTAGAAATTACGATTGCATCAATCCTAATTGGTTTGTTGTTATCGTCATATTCTAATGTTACCTGGCTTTTTGCATCGGGTCTTAAATATTTTATTTCTGTATTTTCTCTTCTTACAGCAGCTAACTCCTTCAAAATATCATGAGACAATGCCAATGCCAATGGCATATAATTTTCTGTTTCATTTGTAGCGTAACCAAACATCATTCCCTGGTCACCGGCCCCTTGGTCTTCTTTTTTCTTCTTATCAACTCCCTGGTTAATATCGGGAGACTGTTCATGTATAGCAGAAATAATTCCGCATGAATTTGCTTCAAACATGTATTCACTTTTTGTGTATCCAATTTTGCGAATCACGCCTCTAGCAATTTCCTGTACATCAAGGTATGCCTTGCTTCTAACCTCTCCTGCAAGTACAACCTGGCCGGTAGTTACCAGTGTTTCGCAGGCTACTTTACTGGCTGGATCAAAAGCTAAAAAATTATCTATAAGTGCATCGCTTATCTGGTCAGCAATTTTATCAGGGTGTCCTTCACTCACAGATTCAGAAGTAAATAAATACGGCATGTTTAATTTTTAGATTGTCAAGATAAGGGCTGTAAATTTTAAACGGATAAAGCCTTTTAAAAAAATTTAAATTATACTTTGGAATAAATAACTACCATTCTCATTTTGTGATTGAT
The DNA here is from genome assembly GCA_043751875.1 of Ferruginibacter sp. Taxonomy (GTDB): domain Bacteria; phylum Bacteroidota; class Bacteroidia; order Chitinophagales; family Chitinophagaceae; genus Ferruginibacter. The sequence continues at coordinate 25,020 of JAYUZL010000123.1, read as the reverse complement.
ATTTAAACCCGTTCCCACCCTTAGTCTACCTAACGCTATAGGATTGTAAAAAGGTATGATGTATTGTGTACCCAAGTATTGGGGGTAATAATAATTGAAGGGTGAATACAAACGCAAATCGTAATTTTTATATCCGTTGGTAACTATGTGTTGAACGTACCTAGTCAAATTTATTTCGTAACGATAAAAAACATTTCCTGTTGGCTCAAATCGTTTTAATGCACTGCCTCCAAAAGTGGCAACATCTACGTTGCCTGAAGGAAAGGGATGGTACGCTCCGTTAACAGTTGTTACATCTGGATTATAACGAACTGTTGAAGTAAGGTCAAAATATAAAGGCTTGTAGCGTTGCGGTGAGACAAGAGATGTATCTTTTAAATCTAAATATAAATATGGTGGTGCTGTGTAAATATTATCTGTCGTTGAATTGTCAGGAGTTTGCTCAACTATTAAAAATGCTCTATGTACTATTCTGTTGGTATAACCTGTAAGCCCTGGAATTGTAAGATTAGCAAAAGTACCCGGTGATGTTTGCAGGAAAACATTATTGGTTGCTGTGTTTGGTGCAGGTAAAGTCACCGAAGAATAGTCTCTTTTTATATAATTAAAACTTGAAGATGCTGCAATACTTCCTACTTGAGTTGTATACATCTGAAAACTTTGTACAACTGTATCCCTTAAGCCATTTTTTGTTTTGTGAAAATGAAATTCGAACCGTGACTTCACTTCAGAAAGATTTACATAATAAATTGTATTTCCCATTCCGCCTGTTACTTTAATTTCAAAACCGTTGTATTTTTTTCTAAAAATTGAATCATTTCTAAAACCATTATTTGGGCTGGATGCAAATGTGTCCTGGCTGTTGAATAAAGATGCAGCAAAAGAAGCACCCAAACCCTCCAGTTTAATTCTGATTTGGTTTTTCACAGAATCTCTTCCTTTTGCAAGAATTACCTTTTGTGCTATAATTTGAGGGGTTATTACTGCTGAACCTAAAACATTATCATCAACAATTGGTGGAATTGAACCTAATTGCCTAATGGTGTCTGTCTTTAATCTAAAGATATCATCATTGACAGCTCTGACTTCAAATGTTTGCGGAATATTACCCAAAGCAGAGGTATCACCCCACGCGCCTTTGTACGATAAACAAACAAATGCGGAGTCAAAACCTGCTTTGTTATTAGGGTCAAATTTTGTTGTATCACCCGTGCTGCCAAAATAGAAAGGGTAAAAGGTTGGTTTAAACTGAACATAAATCCTTGCATCAGTTTTACCAAATAAAGGATCAGCTGTAATTAACCCTATTGCATGGTTATCTCCCTTTTGTAAAATGGTACTATCATTAAAAATACCCTGTGTTGCATTTACAGTAAGTGTGTCTGCAAATGTATTTACGTTGTCTACGGTAACTAAATCAGCCCCTAATGTTGTTGTATCCAATTTTGTACAGCCAACGCTAATAACAATTAATAAAAAAGCTGCAGACGAGGCAGCTTGTAAAAGTCTTCTTTGCAAAGCAATAAATTTTAGTAAAACACACTTATTTAATTATTTTGAAAGGTCGGCATATAATTGTAAATAGTCTGTTAAATCAGTCTCAGCATTGTACTTCAAAACCTTTTTACCACGCACTTTCGCAAATTCTTCTGCCAATTTTTTATCGGGTTTTGCTGTACCAAAAGTTACCGCATCAGCGTAAGTTGCTCCGCCCCTAAACATGGCGATATTGTTCAAATCTTTAAACGGCTCAAGTTCTTTCTTTGTAACATTATCGTTTATGGTTGCCAACTTTAAAAAGTCTGCGCTAAGCTTTTCTTTAAACGTCGTATCGCCTATTGTATAAACGACTTTGCAATGGCTGAAAACGGGTTCTTTTTTATAGGCTGAACGTATGAACATTGGTATTAAACCGGTCATCCACCCGCTGCAATGAATAATATCCGGCGGCCATCCGAATTTTTTTACAGTTTCTAAGGCTCCTTTACAAAATAATACAGATCTTAAACCATTGTCATCAAAAAACTTACCCGCATCATCCGAAAAAACCCATTTACGTTTAAAAAAATCATCATTATCCAAAAAATATACCTGTAACCTTGCATTAGGTAATGACGCGACTTTTATTATAAGTGGGTAGTCATCATTATCAATTGAAACATTTATTCCCGAAAGCCTCACAACCTCATGTAATCTATGCCTGCGTTCATTTATAGTACCAAATTTTGGCATAATGCACCTTACTTCCATGTTATTATCGTTAGATAAGACTGCAAGCTTATTCACGATTTCGGCAAACGAAGTACCATCAATATAAGGTGACATTTCGTTGGCAATAAATAAAATCCTTTTCTTTGTAGACATTGATGTGCGGATTTAATACAAAAACAAATTTTGAAACGGCTGCAAAAGTAGCATAATTTATTGATAAAACGGCTATTTACACTGAATTACAACCAAAAGTGGGAATTATGATTATTATCAGGCATATCCAAAAAATAAAAGATTTTATAGATAAATTGAAACTTCAAGGCAATACGATTGGCTTTGTTCCAACCATGGGTGCACTTCATGAAGGACATATTTCTCTCATAAAAAAGTCAAAATCAGAAACCAATATAACGATTTGCAGCATCTATGTAAACCCCACTCAATTTAACAATGAAGCAGATTTTAGAAAATATCCTGTAACCATCGAAAGTGACATTAATAAACTTGAAATGGCAGCTTGTGATATCTTGTTTTTACCGTCTACAAACGAGCTGTATGTTGATAAGGAAGAAGCTAAACATTATGATTTAGGGATGCTGGAAAATATTTTAGAGGGACAATATAGACTGGGTCATTTTCAGGGAGTTTGTATAATAGTTAGTAAGTTATTAAATGCTGTAAAGCCTTCGACGCTTTATCTTGGCAAAAAAGATTATCAACAGTGCATGGTTATTAATAAAATGATTGCTGATAACAAATATAAAGTTAGACTTGAATTATGTGAGACAGTAAGGGAGTCCGATGGTCTTGCTATGAGTAGTAGAAATATGAGGTTAAATAAAACGGAAAGAACGGATGCGCTTAAAATAATAGAGACCCTTGAGATTATTAAAAAAGATATCAAACCAGGCAACCTGGAAGGAATAAAGATAAATGCAAAAAATTATCTCACAAAAAACGGTTATAAAGTAGATTACACTGAAATTGCGGATGCAGAAACACTCGTAATTGTCAGCGATTGGGATGGCGAAAAAAAGTTGGTGGCGCTCGTGGCAGCTTACTTAAATGAGGTTCGCCTTATTGATAATATTATTTTATAACACAAACAATAATGAAGGCATGGGCAAAAAAATACTTTCTTTATTGCAATATATAATTTTTTTAGGGTTGGGAATTTTGCTGGTTTGGTGGCAACTGCACACAATGACGCCTGAGCAGGAATTTCAATTTAAAAATGCATTTGCCAAAGCTAATTATTACCTCATCATACCGGTGGTTCTTATAAACTTGTTAAGCCATTTAAGCAGGTCTATGCGATGGAAACTATTGATGGAACCGCTTGGTTACAATCCTTCTTTAAAAAATGTTTTTGGCGCTACTATGGTTGGCTACCTTGCAAACTCAGCTATACCAAGGCTTGGAGAAGTAATTAAATGCACACTGTTGGCAAAATATGAAAACCTTAAGGCAGATAATTTAATTGGAACTATATTAATAGAAAGAACATTTGATCTTGTCACCTATATATTTTTTATCTGCTTTACAGTAATTATTCAAATAGATGTTGTGGGCAGTTTTGTTAAAGAAAAATTGAAAGCATTTGTTGCACCGGGTTTTATTCCTTTATGGGTGAAATTATTGATAGTATGTTTTGCAGGTTTATTGTTCATTTTAATTATTAAAAAAATATTTTCTTCTTATCCTGACAATAAAACTTTACAAAAAATAAAAGGGTTTGGCTCAGGTATTGGAAAAGGGTTTATCGCAATAAAGAATTTAAAAAGTAAAAGAGCTTTTATTTTGCATACGATATTTATCTGGAGTATGTATCTTTTACAGATTTATATTGGTTTTAAGGCGATGGAAGCCACTGCCCATCTTGATTTGAAAGCCGCATGCTCTGTACTATCATTATCAACATTAGCCATGATTGTAACGCCTGGCGGAATAGGGTCATTTCCCATATTCGTAAAAGAAACGCTGTTATTATATTTAATACAAGACTCTGAAGGCAATGCATTTGGCTGGCTTATTTGGGGCGTAAGTACCGGTATCATCATTGTTGCAGGTTTAATTTCCCTAATAGTTTTACCCTATATTAATAAGAAAAAGCATGCGAGCATCAGCACAAATCTCCAATAAAATTTATTCTAAGGAAGCATTAAAAAGAAAGGTTATCATCTGGAAAATGCTTGGAAAAAAAATAGTTTTTACAAATGGGGTTTTCGATATAGTTCACAAAGGCCATATAGCATATTTATCGGAAGCAGCATCATACGGAGACATACTTATTGTTGCTGTAAATGCAGATGAATCTGTAATGAAATTGAAAGGTCCTACCCGACCCGTTAATGAAGAAAATGCACGTGTTTTGTTAGTGGCTTCGCTTTTGCAAACAGATGCTGTTATTTTATTTAAAGAAGATACCCCGCTTGGATTGATTAAAGAATTAATGCCTGATTACCTGGTTAAAGGAGGAGATTATACAATAGACCAAATTGCAGGATCGAAAGAGGTAATTGCCGCCGGTGGTAAAGTAATAATTGCAAATATTGTTGCAGGTATTTCTACTTCAAGCATCATTGAAAAGATGAAGGGGCAACAATAAACTAATATAAAATCAAATATTTGAATGCCCTTTTTTTAAAACTAATTTTTATTATTTTCTAAAACAATTAAATGTCTCATAAAAAAACAATTGTAAGAGATATAAGCTGGTTATCTTTTAACAGCAGGGTGCTACAGGAAGCGGCAGATGATACTGTCCCATTAAAAGAGCGCATTAAGTTTCTGGGAATTTTTTCAAATAATCTTGATGAATTTTTTAGGGTACGGGTGGCCGGTCTAAAAAAAATGGTTGACCTAGGTAGCAAAGCAAAAATGCATCTGGAAATAGATCCACAAAGCATACTGGATGAAATTCAGGAAAAAGTAATCATCCAACAAAAAGAGTTTGAAAGAATATGGAAGGAAATTTTGCGGGAACTAAAAAAAGAGAAAATAAATATCGTCAACGAAAAAAAACTTTCTGCCTTACATCAAAAATTCATTCTTGATTATTTTAATGAAGAAGTTCGCAGCTATATTATTCCGTTAATGATTGAAAGTTTACACCAGTTTCCGGTATTAAACGATAAATCAATCTATCTTGCCTGTAGGCTTGCAAAGCAGGACAGATCAATCCCTCAGCGTTTTGCTTTGGTATCAGTTCCCACCCGCCACCTCTCCCGTTTTTTAATTTTACCTTCTAAAAATGAAGAGCAATATGTGATCTTACTGGAAGATGTAATTCGTTTCTGTTTACCTAATATTTTTTCTTTTTTTGGTTACGACAAGTTTTCATCACATATTATTAAAGTAACCAGAGATGCTGAAATAGATATTGACAATGATGTATCGGAGTCACTCATTCAAAAAATAGAGAAGGGGTTAAAAAACAGAAAAAAAGGAAAGCCTGTGCGTTTTGTATATGACAAAGAAATTGAACCTGCTTTGCTTACTTATCTGGTAAAAAAGCTTGGGCTGACGCACAACGAAAATATGATTCCGGGTGGTAGTATTCACAACTACAAAGATTTTATAAATTTTCCCGAAAGCGTTTTTAAACAAAAGGGGCTTAGAAAAAAACCCTTTACACATCCACTTTTAAAAAACAACAACAGTGTCACAGCCGTAGTAATGGAAAAAGATGTGATGCTCCATTTTCCTTATCATTCTTATGACAGCATTATTGATTTTTTAAGAGAAGCTGCAATTGATCCTGAAGTTATCAGTATTAAAATAACGTGCTACAGACTTGCACCCAGGTCTAAAGTTATTAACGCACTTACCAATGCTGTACGGAATGGTAAACAAGTAACTGTAATGTTAGAATTAAGGGCACGTTTTGATGAGGAAGCAAATCTTGAATGGAAGGTAGAATTGGAAGAAGCAGGTGTAAAAGTTTTATTGGGCGTACCCGATTTTAAAGTGCATGCAAAACTTTGCTTAATAAAAAAAAGAGTAAAGAATATTACAACACATTATGGCTTTATTAGTACGGGAAACCTAAATGAAAAAAATGCAAAGCTTTATGGAGATCATTGTCTGTTGACATCTGACAGGAATTTAATGGCAGATGTAAATCGAATTTTTACATACTTAGAAAACCCTTCGATAAGAATTGGCTTGTTGAAAACATGTAAACTTTTACTGGTAAGCCCCGTAAATATGAGGCATCAAATCAATTTACTAATTAATAAAGAAATAAAAAATGCAACACATAAAAAAACTTCAGGTATAACTTTAAAATTAAATTCTTTAAGTGATGCACACCTCATTGAAAAACTTACAGAAGCTGCAAAAGCAGGTGTTCAGATAAAATTAATTATTAGAGGAATTTGCTGCATGTTCACTGAAAATAAAAAATTTAAAAAATCGATAGAAGCGATAAGTATAATTGATGAATATTTAGAACATGCCCGAGTAATGATTTTTGAAAACAATGGCGACCCTAAAGTGTATATATCTTCAGCTGACTGGATGGTTAGAAATATTAATCATAGAATTGAAGTTGCATGTCCAGTTTTAGAGAAGGATTTAAAAACTGAATTAATAGATATTATGAATATCCAATTGAAAGATAATATCAAAGCCCGGGAGCTCAATAACGAATTAAGCAATCAATACATTAATCCACGAAATACAAAAAAAGTAAGATCTCAAATAGAAATTTTTAACTATTTGAATAAAACGTCCGGAGTAAAAAACTAGATTTTTTTTTGAAACTTTCTTCCCACCATGATTAAATTTTAAGAACCCCATTAAAAGGCATTCGAAATGATACAAAATAATTAAAATCGTAAGAAGTTCAACTTAATTGATATAAAATAAATTCATTTTAGATAATGTCTATTTTTTGTTGAAAGATTATTCATCAACACAATTGTAGTTAACTTTATTTTTCTCAATTTTAATGTACACTACAACCTTAAAATAATATTTTGATTTTAGCCGCAATAGATATTGGAAGCAACGCAGCAAGATTGCTCATTAACGATGTTCAAAAACTGAAAGATGGCAAAACTGTTTTTAATAAACTCAACCTTGTTAGAGTTCCGCTAAGGCTGGGCTTTGATGTTTTTGGAAGTAAGGTAATTTCACCCGGAAAAAAACAGATGCTTGTGGAAACGATGAAATCCTTCAGGCACCTTATGAATGCTTACAATGTAGAAGCACTTAAGGCATGTGCCACCAGTGCAATGAGAGATGCTCAAAATGCACAGGAAATAATTGCCATAGTACAAAAAGAAGCCGGTATTTTAATAGAAGTTATAGACGGAGATATGGAAGCAAATCTCATTTATGAAAACCATGTTGCAGAAAATATGGATAATGACCATAGTTATATGTACATTGATGTTGGTGGTGGCAGTACCGAGATTTCTTTTTTTAGCAATGGCATTTTAATCTATAAAAAATCTTTTAATATCGGCACCATTCGAATCCTAAAAAACATGGTGACATCTGCACATTGGGAAGAGCTTAAAAATACCATAAAAGCAGTTACAAAAGATCAAAAAGCAGTTGTTGCAATTGGCAGCGGCGGAAACATAAACAAAGTATTCAGTTTAAGTAAACGCAAAGAAGGCAGACCCTTACCGCTGGAACTATTAAAAGAATACCTGGCAGAACTTGAACCTCTAACAGTTAAAGAACGCATAATAAAATATGGTTTCAGAGATGACCGTGCAGATGTAATTGTACCCGCTATACAAATTTATGTAAATGCTATGCGCTGGGCAGGCGCACAGGAAATCTACGTTCCTAAAATTGGACTTGTAGATGGATTGATACAGCATTTGTGGGAAGAAGTGAAATCTAATCGCTGAGGCGCAAAGACGCTGAGTAAAAAAATAAAAAATATCGAAACCCCTTTTGGCTTTCTTCATTTAAAAGTTAAAACTAAAATCAGAGATTAAAATATCAGCGTGTCTTCGGTAAAACCATAAAAACATGTCCATACACAAAGAAATAAAAAAAATCACCACGAACACTTTGCAGAAAATGAAAGCTGCAGGCGACAAAATTTCTATGCTTACTGCATATGATTTTTCGTTTGCAAAAATATTTGATGCAGCAGGTATAGAAGTTATTTTGGTGGGCGATAGTGCCAGTAATGTTATGGCAGGCAACGAAACCACATTACCAATTACTATGGATCAAATGATTTACCATGCGCAAAGTGTTGTAAGAGGTATAAATCGTTGTTTGGTAGTAGTAGATATGCCATTTGGCTCTTACCAGGGGAATAGCAAAGAAGCCCTCAACAATGCTATCAGAATAATGAAGGAAACCGGTGGTCATGCTGTAAAACTAGAAGGTGGCGAACACGAAGTAGAATCCATAAAGCGCATTGTAAACAGTGGTGTTCCGGTTATGGGACACTTAGGGTTAACGCCTCAAAGCATTTATAAATTTGGAACTTACTCAGTCCGTGCAAAAGAAGATGCGGAGGCTGAGCAGTTGAAGAAAGATGCACTTTTGTTACAGGATGCGGGTTGCTTTGCAATTGTCTTAGAAAAAATTCCGGCCAGCCTCGCGGCTGAAGTCACAGCAAGTTTACAGATACCAACAATAGGCATTGGTGCCGGCAATGCATGCGATGGACAGGTATTGGTTATGCATGATATGCTTGGCATAAACTCAGAATTTAAACCCCGTTTTTTGCGCAAATATTTAAATATGGATGAGCAAATAAATGTTGCAGTCAAACAATATATTACAGATATAAAAAGTATGGATTTCCCTAACGAAAACGAACAGTATTAAGAAACAATTCTCCTCTTGGTAGGGTGCCCGAAAGCCGGAGTAGTTGGTGGAATGAAACAAAGACCTTTTTTATTTTTTGGAGCTGATCATTGCGTCATTGTTCAACATTAGTCCCGCTTTGCGCTATTATCTTTTGTGCCTTAAAGACCGGCAAAAAAGTATAGCCGCTGCAATCGGGGCTTAAATCTGAACAGTAAAACATTTTCAACATTTTTTTCATCAGCATATCCTAGTAACTAAAACTGTTAAAATATTTTATCCTCCAATGAATTTTTAAATATTGTATCATCTAATACAAAAGAGAAATATAACTTTATGGCATGGCCAATAATTTTGATAAAGAACGACACAGAAAAGCATTAATGTACACCGCAGTTATTTGTGGGGCTTTGTTGCTGATGTTTATTTTTATTAGTTGGACAGTACTGCCCCCTTCCCCACCCATGGCGCAGGATTTAATTGAAATTAATTTAGGTAATAACGATGAAGGTTTTGGCCAAGAGCAACCCCTCATAAAAGGTACGGGCAAACCCGAAAAAGAAATTGCAGATCAGCCACAACATTCACCTGCAAAAGAAGTAGCAGCAGATGAAAACATTACGCCAGATGATAACGCAGAAGCAGTCGCAGCTCCTGTTACAAAATCAATAAAGAAAAAAATACCCGTTAAAGTAACAACTCCATCACCAACTCCTGCGGTTGTAACTGCGCCAAAACCAAAAATACCCAAATTGGTTTATAATGGTCCGGGTACAAAAAATGGTAACAATGCAACACAGGATAATGGTTACACTATGCAGGGTAATAATAAAAATGGCAAAGGAGATGCCGGTGACCCAACAGGTAATAAAGATTCTTACGGGAACACACCCGGTGGTAAAGTGGGTGGGCCAAAAGTAATAAGCGGCAACAGAAAAGTAATACGTTATTATTCGTTTACCGGCGAGCTTTCGAAAGCAACCATTAATGCAGTTATAAAAGTTTCGCCTGCAGGTGTAGGTACATTTGTTCGCATTGGGCAAGGCAGCACCAGCTTTAGCAGAAATTATTCGACAGCTATAAGTGGTTATTTAAGAACCATGCAGTTTGATAAAGCCGACGATGAAAGTTTGGTTACTGTGCAGTTTAATTTTAATGTCCAGTAACTTTTATTTAATACTCCCCATACACTGTTTTAATATTCTACATTTGAAAAATGATGAACTACAAAGAAACATTGGATTATCTGTACAGCCAGTTACCTATGTTCAGCAGAGTTGGCAGCATTGCTTACAAAAAAGATTTACACAATACCATTGCACTCTGCAACAGTATTGGTAATCCCCAACAAAAGTATAAAACCATACATATAGCCGGTACAAACGGAAAAGGCAGCACTTCGCACATGCTTGCAGCTATTTTGCAGGAGGCAGGTTATAAAACCGGCCTGTATACTTCTCCCCATATAAAAGATTTTAGAGAGCGCATTCGGGTAAATGGTGAAATGATTTCAGAAAAATTTGTGGTGGATTTTACAGAAAAAACAAAAAAAATTACCGAGGAAATAGAGCCTTCTTTTTTTGAAGTTACTGTAGCAATGGCTTTTGAATATTTTGCCGAACAGCAGGTAGATTTTGCTGTTATTGAAACCGGCCTTGGTGGCTTATTAGACAGTACCAATATTATTACACCCATACTTTCAATCATTACAAACATTGGTTACGATCATCAAAATATTTTAGGAAATACCCTTGAGGAAATTGCCACACAAAAAGCAGGAATTATAAAAGATGACGTACCTGTGGTAATTGGTGAAACTTTACCCGAAACGAAACAAATTTTTATTGAAATTGCTTTAAGCAAAAACGCTTCTATACAATTTGCAGAAGAAAACTTTATTACGTCGTTTATTGATGCAGAAGGAGAATTGCTGCTTTGTAATGTAAAAGATGTTGCTGAAATGGTTACTGAAAAATTAAGGTGCGGCTTATCAGGAGTGTACCAGGCAAAAAATATTTGTACTGTTTTAGCAGCAGTTAAAGAACTAAGGAAAATGGATATCAATATCCCTGAAACTGCACTCCACAATGGTATTGAAAGGGTAAAAGAAATTACTGGTTTGCGTGGACGATGGGAAATTTTACAGCAACACCCAACTATTATTGTTGATGTAGCTCACAATAAAGATGGTATAAAACAGGTGATTGATCAGTTAAACAACAACTATCCTACCACTCAATTACATTTTGTATTGGGCTTTGTTAGAGATAAGGATGTAGAAAATATTTTGGTTTTGTTTCCGGATAATGCTAAATACTATTTTACACATGCGCACATACCCCGGGCAATGATAAATATTGAACTGCAGGAAAAAGCTACAAAAGCAGGGTTGCTTGGTGAATGTTTTGAAACAGTCAACGAAGCAGTACACGCAGCGAAAAAAGATGCTGCCGAAACTGATGTAATTATGATTTGTGGCAGTTTTTTTATAATTGCAGAGAGCGAACTTTTATAATTTATTCAACAATTCTGTAGCCCTGTAAAAACACAGCTCATGCATACTTTGTTTAAATTGATAAGTGTGAATCATAACTTTTACTTCCTGCAAAGATTTCAGCAAAATATTTATTTCTTCATTGGCATCAAGTGATTGGTCAGATATTTTTTCGCCGCCTGTTGCTACAAATAAATGCGTAGCATTATTTAAAACGCCAGGGTTTGAATATGTTTTTCCGAGGTAATGATAACCCGTAAAACTATAACCTGTTTCTTCCTGTAACTCACGAATGATAGCTGTTTCAGGAGTTTCGCTATCATCAATAAAGCCTCCCGGAAATTCTATTGATTGCTGTTGAATGGGATGTCTGTACTGCTCAATAAGTATAACTTCTTTATCTTTTGTAATAGCTACTGCTAAAACACATTCAGGTAATTCTACAACAAAATAAGGATTTACAATTTTGCCTGTGGGGGTTTGATAACTGTCTTTGCGTGCAGTAAAATATTGGTGATTACTGATGTATTCTTTAGTTAGTATGGTGAAAGGCATAAAATATTATTAAGAGAAAAAATTAAAAAACGTTAATCTGTTGCATAATAAAAGATGAAAAATGTTACTATGCTGCAGGGCTGTGGGATAGTAGTGAAAATCCTTTTTATATCGCTTCAGCGAATAAAAAGATTGCAACGAATAGCCCTATCAATAGCTGAAAAACAATTAAAGCCGAGAGTCCCAAATAATAAAACAATTAACTCCAGCCCATACGATCACGTAGCTTATTTATGTGTGCGGTGTGGTGTTTGCCATGCCAGGCATATTGACCCAACAAATACCAAATACTCATTTGTTTTCCATATTCAGGGTGCACCACTGTGCGGTTCCACTCTTCGCCTTGTATATTTTTTAAAACCTCCAGCATGCGTGCATGTAAAGCATACAACAAAGTGAGCGATACATTTATTGGAATATTTTTTACGTCACTTAACTCTGTAAATGCCTGTTGATCGTAAGGCTTAATAGTTGGGTTCTCTTCTGTAAGTGCGAGTTTGAAACGCATAAAAGCATTTATGTGACTGTCTGCAACATGGTGCACCACTTCCCTACTGTTCCATCCGCCTGGGCGATAAGGTTCTTCAAGTTGTGCAGCATCTAAATTAGTGATGGAATATTCCAAGGCTTTCGGCAAGACTTCAATATCAAGCAGCCACTCCTGCAATTGTTGTTGCGAGAATGGCTGTTCAATATATTTACCAATTGGATAATTTAACTCTTGCATAATTTATTTTATTGCAGCAGACTGCGCAGGTTTAATATCTTCTAAAGTGATGTCGAAAATAAGTACAGCATTTGGTGAAATTGGTGAGCCTTGTGGTGGGTATTCGCCATACGCCAGATCTCCGGGAATATAGACTTTCCAATGTGCACCTTTTGTCATTAACTGTAAAATTTCTGTCCATCCTTTTATAACTCCGTTTAGGGGAAAAGAAGCCGCCTGTCCACGTTTAAAGGAATTATCAAACTCAGTTCCGTTAATAAGTGTACCTGCATAATTTACTACAACGGTATCAATTGCTTTCGGTTTTGTACCGTTGGGTTCACCGGCTTTTATCACTTCGTATTGTAACCCATTAACTAAAGCTGTAACTCCACTTCGTTTTTTATTTGCATTAAGAAACGTTTGACCTTCCTCCTTTTGAACATCGGTTTTCTTTTTTGTAAACTCCTGTAATTTTTGTTGTAGAGTTGTACCAGCCTGTTCAATAGTTAAATCTGTTTTTCGTTTTGAATAAACATCGTTTAAAGCCTTTGTAAACAATACCGAATTAATTTTTGTGGCACCCGCCTGCATCAGGCTTGCACCAATATTCATACCCGCTGCATAACTGAAACTATCAATTGCATTTTTAAAAATTAAGTTTGGTTTTACGGCCACAGGCGACGTTTTTTTAAAAGGTATCGCTTTCTTTTGTGCATTTACATTTATTAAAATTATCGCTGCACCCGCAGTTAATATTAATTTCTTCATTTTATATTTATATTTTTTGATTATTTTACAAATAAAATAAAATTTAATCAGGTCGCATTTCTTTTCCTGTTAATTGTATAAAAACATCTTCAAGGTTTGCAGCTTTTACCTGTTTTGGTCGTTCAAAACCGGTTGCCACAAGTTCATCTATCATCTTGTCCGGCGTATCAAGTTTTATTATTTTACCTTCATCCATAATAGCAATTCTATCGCAGAGTTGCTCGGCTTCATCCATATAATGGGTAGTAAGAATCACCGTTGTGCCTGCTGCCCTAATTTCCCGTATTAAATCCCATAAATTTCTGCGGGCCTGTGGATCTAAACCTGTTGTAGGTTCGTCTAAAAAAATAATTTTTGGATTGTTGATTAAAGTAGTGGCTATAGAAAAACGCTGTTTTTGACCACCACTTAATTCTTTGCTTTTATTTTTTGCCTTATCTACTAAATTTACTTTTTTTAATAATTCCATTGCATTTACATCTCTGTTGTAAAGCCCACTGAAAAGTTTAATTAATTCCAGTAAATTTAATCCTGGATAAAACCCTGATGTTTGTAACTGAACACCAATAATCTTTTTTATTTCACCAGGTTCTTTATCAAGATCAAAACCGTTTACCAAAATTTTTCCTGAAGTTTTTGGTCGCAAAGTTTCTATTATTTCGAGTGTGGTACTTTTTCCTGCACCGTTTGGACCTAACAGACCAAAAATTTCACCTTCCTCAACATTAAATGAAACAGATTTTACAGCCTCAAACTGACCGTAATTTTTTACAAGGTTTTCGACCTTTATTATTGAATTTGACATTACTGTAAAGTTAGTTAATCAAACAACGAAAACAGTTTATCAAAATTAAATTACGTCCTCATCTGGCGCTGCGAATAAATAACTTTCGAGTTCTTCCATCATATTTATACTTCCTATAAAAAAAGGTGTACGCTGGTGCAATTCTGTGGGTACAATGTCTAAAATATTTATTTTTCCATTCGTTGCTTTTCCTCCCGCTTTTTCAACTATATAGGCAAAAGGATTACACTCATACAACAACCTTAGTTTACCGCCCGGTCTATCCGAAGTGCCCGGATACAAAAAAATTCCACCTTTAATTAAATTTCGGTGCACATCAGATACCATACTTCCTATGTAACGCTGCGTGTATGGGCCTCCGCTTGATTTATCTTTTTTCTGACAGGCTGTAATATATTCTTTCACGGGTTGCTCATACCTAAAAAAGTTTCCATGGTTTACTGAATACATTCTTCCATTGGGAGGACATTTTATATTTGGATGACTCATTAGATATTCACCAATTTGCCTGTCTAGTGTAAAACCATTAACGCCTCTTTTAGTAGCATATACCAACATGGTTGATGAACCAAATACTACATAACCTGCAGCTATTTGTTTATTACCAGGCTGTAAAAAATCTTCTTTTGTAGCAGGTTTTCCCAATTCACTTACACGTCTGTAAATACTGAAAATTGTGCCTATAGAAACATTCACATCTATATTGGAACTTCCATCTAATGGATCAAAAAGACAAACGTATTTAGATTTATTACTTGTTTCATCATCAAATATTACAATGTCGTCCAACTCTTCACTGCCAATACCTGCACAGCTAATTCCATGTCTCAACACCCCCATCAACTGGTCGTTTGCAAAAATATCTAGCTTTTTTACCTCTTCGCCCTGTATATTAGTTGTACCATTATCACCCAAAATATCAACCAAACCTGCTTTATTTACTTCAACGTTTACTCTTTTACATGCCAGACCAATATCTCTTAATAATCCTGCAAACTCGCCTGTGGCCAAAGGAAAAGCCCGCATTTCCTGAATCGTAAATTCATCGAGTGTTAGTATGTTTCTGTTTGTAGCCATAAATTAAATGATAGATATTAGATATAAGACACAATATTTTTTGCCCTATAAAAAATTTTAGATATTATTTTTTTGATAATAGATTTGCAATGTAAATATAATTAGAAAGAAAAAGTAGTGCTGAGGTAAAAGGTTACAAAATCCTCCTAAAAATTATACTCATTTTTTAAAATTAATAACAATCAAATACTTCTCAATGCGTGTTTTTAAATTTGGTGGGGCTTCGATAAATAACATAGAAAGAATAAAAAATACCGGTAACATAATAAAGGATCATGCAGATCAAAAACTATTGGTGGTGGTATCGGCAATGGGCAAAACAACCAATGCATTGGAGAAAATTGCAGAAGCATATTTTGATAACCGAAAAGACGACGCACTTGTACTATTTGAACGAGTTAAAAACAACCACCTGGAGGTAGTGAAATTCTTATTGGTGCACAATTGGAAGGCAGCCGAAGACCAATTAAAAGATTTTTTTACAGAAATTGAATGGATGCTACATGACAAACCTGTACGCAGTTTCGATTATTATTATGACCAGATAGTTTGTTGCGGAGAGTTATTCAGCACCTGCATTGTAGCCCATTATCTTGCAGAGCAAAAAGTAAAAATTAAGTGGCTGGATGTTAGAGATGTTTTTAGAACTGATAATAATTTTAGAGACGCCGGTGTTGATTTTATTTTTACAGAGGGTAAAATAAAAGAAAATGTAGCGCCGCTTTTTAGCGAATTAGATGTTATAATGACACAGGGCTTTATCGGCTCTACAGATGAAAATGAAAGTACTACACTTGGTCGAGAGGGAAGTGATTATTCTGCTGCTATTTTTGCAAATATTTTAAATGCTGAAAACCTAACTATTTGGAAGGATGTTCCTGCTGTAATGAATGCGGATCCCAACAAATTTAAAGAAGCAGTCAATATACCTTTATTGAATTATACAGAAGTGATAGAAATGGCCTATTACGGCGCACAGGTTATTCACCCAAAAACTATAAAACCATTACAGAATAAAAACATCCCACTGTATGTAAAAAGTTTCCTTGATACAGCATTACCGGGCACAATTATAAATGCAGAAAAAGCTACAAATCTCCCTCCTATCATTGTTTTAAAAAGCCAACAGGTGCTCATACATTTTCGCTCAAAAGATTTTTCATTTATGGAAGGGCGAGCTTTGGGGCAATTGCATAAAATATTTAATGCTGTAAAACTACAGCCAAACCTAACTCAAAATACTGCTATTTCATTTGTATGTTGTTTTGATGGACATGCTGAAAAAACAGGACAAATTGCTGCGGATGCCTCTTTGCTTTTTGATGTAGATGTAGAAAGAGATTTGTCTCTCCTTACGATACGCCACTACGATTATGCAACAATTGAGAAACTAACCAAGGGTAAAAATATGATATTAGAACAAAGAACGCAAGAAACAATGCAAGCTGTAATTAGAAACTAAAAAAATAGCCGCAAATATATTTGCGGCTATTTTTTATATCAAATTTTTAATTTATCACATACTCTCCTTTTCTGTTTACCATTATAATTGGTAACTCTCTCTTTAGTTCAAAATAATCGAACACTTCTTTAATGTTACTGTTAAACTGCCGTAAGTAACTGTTATCCTTCATAGAATTCTCTAAAAATTCCAATGATTTTTTTACATTGTACTTTACGGGAAAAACATGTATAGGTATAAATTCCTGACCTTGATTCCTAACATTATTTGCTAAAAAATACAATTCTTCAATGGGTGCATCTGTAATTGGAATACAACCGGTAGATACACAATCACCATGAATATAAATTGCACTGCCTGGGCGTTTCTCATCACTTAAAATTCGATCAGAAGCATTTGGATAATTTAAACCCAAAGAAAGATGGTAGTTGCTGTTAGGGTTAAATTCATTTATGTAATAAAATCCTTCCGGCACCTGGTAGTCTCCCTCAATTCTTTTTGGACCCATTGCACCACTTTGTTGGCAAACTTTATAAGTTTTAAATAGTTTATAAGGTTCTTTAGCAGATGATTTTACCCATATTTCTAACTGTCTGTCATATTTAAATGAACGGAGATACATTGCCTGTGGAGGCCAAACAAGGTTTTGCTTTTCAAATTGTTTCTTTAGTGAATCTTCTAAACGGCTGACCACTTCAGGGGCTTTCAAAGAATATTTTGGACCTGATACAGACTGCGCTGAAGCAAAAAATATTGAACCAAAAAAAATTAAAAATAAAAAACAGCATCTAAATAACTTATTCTTCATAAAAGGTTATGAGTAGTTTTTGGTATAGGTAATGCTAAAATATTAAAAATATTTAATTAAGAGTGTTAAAAATTCTCGGTATTATTCTCAAACCATTTCTATAAATTTCCTCTGGCGTCCTGCTCCCTTTCCAAAGCTTCAAACAAGGCTTTAAAATTTCCCTTACCAAAACTTTTAGCTCCTTTGCGTTGGATAATTTCAAAAAACAATGTTGGTCTGTCTTGTATAGGTTTACTAAATATTTGAAGTAAATAACCTTCTTCATCTTTGTCAATTAATATTCCTAATTCACTCAACGGTTCAAGGTCTTCATCTATTTTTCCGACCCTATCCAATACATCAACATAATAACTAGATGGTATTTTTAAAAATTCAACGCCCCGGCTTTGCAAATCTGTAACAGTTGCAACAATATCGTTGGTGGCGATGGCAACATGTTGTACACCTTCACCATTGTAAAAATCAAGGTATTCTTCTACCTGGCTTTTTTTCTTTCCTTCAGCAGGTTCGTTAATAGGAAATTTTACAAAACCGTTTCCATTACTCATCACTTTACTCATCAATGCAGAATATTCGGTTGAAATATCATTGTCATCAAAACTTAAAATATTTTTAAACCCCATTACCTCTTCATAAAATTTAACCCACGGATTCATTTGATTCCAGCCCACATTTCCTACACAATGGTCAACATACAATAACCCCGTAGATGAAGGGTTGTAAACACTTTCCATTTTTCTAAACCCCGGCATAAAAACCCCGTTATAATTTTTTCTTTCAATAAAAAGATGAACTGTTTCGCCATAGGTATGTATACCACTTATTAAAACTTCACCGTTTTCATCAGTCAATTTTTTGGGCTCCATATAACTTTTTCCACCACGTTTTGTCGTTTGTTGCCATGCATCCGTGGCATCCGTAACCATAAGGGCCAATACTTTTACGCCATCACCATGTTTGTTTACATGTACAGCTATTTCATGGTCTTCCCGCAGGGCAGTTGTCAAAACAAAAGTCAATTTATTTTGACGGATAACGTAACTGACTCTATCCATTAAACCTGTTTCAGGACCTGCATATGCCAGACTTTGAAACCCAAAAGCAGTTTTATAAAAATGGGCAGACTGCTTGGCATTACCAACATAAAATTCTACATAATCAGTACCCATTAATGGTAAAAAATCTGCAGGTGTAGCAATATTATTTTGTTTGATCGTTGCTGTATTTTCCATATATGTATATATTGTCAGAGCAAAGACAATATAATGTGCAGAAGTTATTACAAGCACATTTCATCCTCACTCTTTATTAAATATTGTTTTAAAGGTTGCACCGAAAATGATGCTTATCAGGGAATTTTAATTTACACCATCCATGGCAAGCACTTCCATCAATAAATTGTAGTTGCAGCGCTTGTCGGTAAAAATTTTATGGGCGTAATCGGGTGTCATGATTATCAAATTTAATATTTATTTGGTAAAAAAGAAATAC
This sequence comes from Ferruginibacter sp., assembly GCA_043751875.1. Classification (GTDB taxonomy): domain Bacteria; phylum Bacteroidota; class Bacteroidia; order Chitinophagales; family Chitinophagaceae; genus Ferruginibacter. The sequence goes on along the minus strand of JAYUZL010000123.1, from coordinate 5,851 downwards.
AAAATTTAGACTCTGACTTTAGCAGACATTATTAAAAAAAGAGACCGATTAAGGTCTCTTTTTTTAATAATAAATAAACAATTTCTATTTTTTTGGATCAAGCGCTTTTTCTATTCTTCGGGTCATTTCTTTCAAATGAATTCTTGTCATTTGATCAGTAGAAACGAGCGATGCTACATTTATTTCAGCTTTTAATGAATTAAGGTGAGCACGCACAGAGGCCTGTACATCCACATAATCATTATCTACCGGTGGTGTAAATCCACGACCAAAATTAAGGCCCGGAGGAATTACAACAGGAGCTGGCGGATTTAAAACCAAGTTCATTTTATCTATATAAGTCTGTTGCAATTGTCTGCGGTAAACATCTATCGGCTTACGTGCAGCTAACTCACTCCAAATTCCTTTTTTCAAATCTGTCAACATTTCAGGAATTGTATAGAAATTATTGCCTGGCAATGTTGAAGCTTCTACCAAATGATTTAAAGTACCCGCTCTGAATAAATTTCCTAAAATTCCATCTTGTAAATCTCCAACTACTTTTAATCCGTTCTGTCCTGTCTTACTAAAAATATCGTTATTGAAAAGCCAGTCAGGTGTTTTAAAAAGATTTTCATTTAAATAAGTAATAGCTTCTTTTTGCTTTGCTTTTGATACCGTTTCAAAAACGACACCCGGCTCTTCCGTTACTTTTGGCGTTTTCATTATACCACCAATTATTCTTACTACATGGTTGTTGTATCTGTTAAACTGGCTGGTAACTTCTCCATACATCATTTCAAGATTTAAGTAATCTTCATTGGCAACTTTTGTCCACTCATTTAAATTTGGGATTATTCGTTTGAGGTTTTTAATGCCGTATAAACTGCCTTTTACTGCGTCATCACCCACCTGTTCTGAAAGGTTACGGGGATCATCTCTGTTGGATTCTCCATCTCCAAAAAACAAGCGTTTGTTCTTCATATTTTCCATCACCCATTTATTCATAGCTGTTTTTTCAGCATCAGCACTTTTATATTCATCAAATCTGCGATAGCCCCAGTTAATAGCCCATTCATCATAATCTCCAATTCGAGGAAAAATACCTTTTGAGCCAATATTATCTTCGGGTTGCGCCACGTAATTAAAACGTGCATAATCCATAATAGATGGCGTATGACCATGGGCTTCTACCCAGGCTTTATCTCTTAATTTTTCAACAGGCACGGTAGAAGATGAGCCAAAATTATGTCTCAATCCAAGTGTGTGTCCAACTTCATGAGAAGATACAAAACGGATTAGTTGCCCCATCAATTCATCATCAAAAATCATTTTTCTTGCACGGGCATCATTAGGCGAAGCCTGCACAAAATACCAGTTCCGTATAAGCTGCATCACATTATGGTACCAATTTATATGGCTTTCCATAATTTCTCCACTGCGTGGATCTGCAATGCTTGGTCCACTTGCATTTGGTATCGTAGATGGTTTATAAACAATTGCAGAAAAACGTGAATCTTCCAAACTCCATTCAGGATTTTCTTCTTTAGTTGGGGCTTTCTTAGCAACGATGGCATTCTTAAAACCTGCTTTTTCAAATGCTGTTTGCCAATCATTTACACCTTGTATTAGATAAGGAACCCATTTTGCAGGAGTTGCAGGATCTATATAAAACACAATAGGTTTTTTAGGCTCTACAAGTTCTCCTCTTTTATATTTCTCCATGTCCTCTTCCTTTGGCTCCAGGCGCCAGCGCTTTACCAATGAAATTCTTTTTACACCCTGAGGGTTTAAATCAAAATCGGTATAACCAATATTAAAATATCCAACTCGTGGATCATAATATCTTGCCTGCATTGGGTTTTGAGGCAACAACACCATAGAACTGTTTAGCTCCAGCGTTACATTGCCTCCATTTGCTGCAGTGGGAGAACTTGCATATGTTTTTACAGTAACTACCTCTACATTTATTGGAAAGGTTTTTACATTTACTACATAAGATTTATCTTTTTGTATTGATGTAAGATTTGCTCTTTTTTTAACGTCATTATTTAAAAACAAAACATCATTGTCTCCGTTTACAAGGTCAGTAACATCAATCACTACAGCAGAAGAATCTTTTGAAAATGCTTTAATATCAAATACATATTCAATAGGCTGTATGTTTGAATTGTTTACCGAAGAAAACATAGGTGATGTAGAATCTTTTGTATATTCTGCATAAGAAATGGTTCGCAAAAATATATTGTCATTTGGTCCTCTTTCAAACCAAATTACATTTGATCCTACATCATCACCTGCGTAAGAAAGACCGGTATTACGACCTGCAGTCGGTGCTTTTGAAATTCTGTTCACGACAAGAATTTCCCTTTTTAATAAAGCTTTGGGTATTTCAAAAAAATATTTATCATCCAAAAAATGAACTTTAAACATTCCTAAAGTTGTTTTTGCTTTTGCTGTAATAATTTCAGAATAAGGTTTTGGACCTTTGGATACAGGTTTAACTTTTGTATTTTTAGATGTGTCAGCACCCGCTGTAGTTGTATCGGCAGGCATTTTGTTACCGGGCTTTTGCGCTAAAATACTTCCTGAAAAAAAGAGTAGGGTAATAACAAGCAGCCGATTTCTAGTATTTAATCTCATCGCAGTTTTATTTATGAAAAAATTATTATCAATTTGAATACAATAGTAATCAAAAACAAAGCAGATTCTCATAGTTTTTGAAAAACAATTTTTTACTCCCTTATCTTTGAAGCTATGATAAAAGCAGGAATATTAGGTGGCGGTCAACTAGGTAGAATGTTATTACAGGCTGCGGCAAATTATCCGGTTGAAACGTTTATTTTAGGACATGATACAACATCTCCATCTGCACACCTCTGCCATCATTTTATCAAAGGAAATATAAATAATTTTAATGATGTTTATAATTTTGGGAAGGGCTTAGATGTTGTTACAATAGAAATTGAGAATGTAAATGAAGATGCTTTGCTGCAATTAGAAAATGAAGGAGTAAAGGTCTTCCCAAATGTGGCAGCATTAAAAATTATAAAAAGTAAAATTTTACAAAAAGAATTTTATAAAGCTATTGAAGTACCATCGGGAGCATTTGTGGTTACCAATAGCAAAGCTGATCTTCATCAACATAAAGATTTTTTACCTGCTGTTCACAAAATTGCAAAGGGTGGTTATGACGGTAAGGGTGTAGAATTGATGCATACAGAAGCTGATTTTGAAAAAGGTTTTGATGCACCTGCTGTGCTGGAAAAAATGGTTGACATAAAAAAGGAATTATCAATGATAATTGCTGTAAGCCAAACAGGTGAAACTGTAATTTATGAACCTGTAGACATGGTAGTTGACCAGCGATTAAATTTATTGAGTTACCAGATCTGCCCTGCTGTAATTGCTGAAAATATTATGTGGAAAGCAGAAGCAGTAGCTTTAAAAGTTGTAAAGGAATTAAAAAGTGCAGGCATTTTTGCAGTTGAACTTTTTACAGATCAGGAAGATAATATTTTTGTAAATGAAACTGCTCCACGTGTGCACAACAGCGGCCACCACAGCATTGAAGCTTGTTACAGCAGCCAGTTTGATATGCTGTGGCGGGTAATGCTCGGCTATCCTTTGGGCAATACTGATCATATCTTACCGGCCGCCATTGTAAACCTTGTTGGAGAAGAAAATCATACCGGAGAAGCCTTATACAAAGGATTAGAGGAAGTGCTTGCTATGGATAATGTGTTCGTTCATATTTACGGAAAAAAAATAACCAAACCCGGTAGAAAAATGGGGCACGTAACTATTTTAAGCAATGAGTCACAGGAATTATTGCACAAAGCAAATCAAATAAAGCATCTGCTAAAAGTAGTTGCTAAATAAATTTTAACTGTTAACGATTTTTCAAATAATTATTTAAACAGCAACTATGGATTTTTTACAAACATTAAATATTTCTTCTAACAACAAAGGCGTTTCAACAGGTCTTCAATGGATAAAATCAAAAGGAGAAAAAATCTCTTCCTACTCTCCTGTTGATGCTGTTTTAATTGGAACTGTAACCGGTGCAGATCGGCAGGCTTACAACACAGTTATAGAAAAAGCGCAGGAAGCATTTACTGAATGGCGTTTATGGCCCGCACCAAAACGTGGTGAAATTGTGCGTTTGGTGGGAATGGAATTAAGAAAATTTAAAACGGAACTTGGTACACTTGTAAGTTATGAAATGGGCAAAAGCCTGCAGGAAGGAATGGGCGAAGTACAAGAGATGATTGATATCTGTGATTTTGCAGTTGGCCTTTCCCGCCAGCTACACGGTACAACTATGCACAGCGAAAGACCGGGGCATAGAATGTACGATCAATATCATCCACTAGGCATCGTCGGCATTATTTCAGCATTTAATTTTCCTGTGGCTGTATGGGCCTGGAACAGCATGTTAGCTTGGGTTTGCGGCGATGTAACTGTTTGGAAACCGAGTGAAAAAACATCGTTGTGTGCTGTTGCCTGCCAGCAAATAATACAAAGCGTATTTAAGAAAAACAAGGTGCCTGAAGGTGTTTGCGGGCTAATAACCGGCGGCAGAAATGTTGGTGAATGGATGAGTGCAGATAAAAGGATACCTCTAATAAGCGCAACCGGCAGTACCCAAATGGGCAAAGCTGTTGGCGCAGTCGTTGGCGAAAGATTGGGGAGAAGTTTATTAGAGTTGGGAGGTAACAATGCCATTATTATTTCCAGCGAAGCAGATATAAATATTGCCATTACTGCAGCCGTTTTTGGGGCCGTTGGCACAGCCGGACAAAGATGTACCACTACCAGAAGATTGATCATTCATGAAAAAATATACAGCAAGTTTAAGGAGCGTTTAGTAAATGCATACAGTCAATTAAAAATTGGAAATCCTTTAAATGAAAAAATGCATGTAGGTCCATTGATTGATAAAGATGCTGTAAATAATTATCTCAATGCTGTTGCAAAATGCAAAGAAGAAGGTGGAAACTTTATTGTGGAACCAGGCATTTTAAATGGAAAGGCTTTTGAGAGTGGTTGTTACGTAAAACCTTGTGTTGCTGAAGCAAAAAACAGTTTCGAAATTGTGCAGCATGAAACCTTTGCCCCTATACTTTATATAATGAAATATAAAACAATGGAAGAAGCTCTATCGATGCAAAACAGCGTTCCACAAGGGTTATCATCTTCTATCGTTACAAATAATTTACGAGAAGCTGAATTATTCTTATCCCAAGCGGGAAGCGATTGTGGAATTGCTAACGTAAATATTGGTACATCAGGCGCAGAAATTGGCGGAGCATTTGGTGGTGAAAAAGAAACAGGCGGTGGTCGTGAAAGTGGCAGCGATGCTTGGAAAGTTTATATGCGCAGACAAACAAATACCATTAACTACACCGATAAACTGCCGTTGGCACAAGGGATAAGGTTTGATTTGTAAATTGTGGAAAATTTATTTGTAAATATTGCACAAAGAAAAATACAATTAAAATTTTTGAAAAGCTTTGATTTTGTTGTTGTATGTCATTATCGTCTACCAGAAGCAACAACCTCACAAAATTTCCTCAAAGTATATGAAAGCTACTATTTGCTAGGAAGTAAGTGTTATTTTCGTCTTATAAAAAATTTCAATAAATAATATGAATAAAATTACAACATTAGCCTTTGCTACCATGCTTTTTGGAGTATCAGCATTTGCACAAAAAAGTAAAGAGGATGTACCAAAAAACTGGTATCAATTAGACCTTACAACAACCGGTTACAATGGCATTAGTTTGCAAAAAGCTTATGATTTGGTAAAAACAAAAAAGCTTAAAAGTAAAAGAGTAATCGTTGCTGTTATTGACAGTGGTATTGATAC
>JAYUZL010000122.1:0-3945 GCA_043751875.1 Ferruginibacter sp. | reverse complement strand
GAAATTCCTTTTAGTATCGATGGAAAAAAAGTTATTTTAATAGATGATGTGCTGTACACAGGGCGTACAATCCGTGCAGCTTTAGATGCCTTGCAGGATTTTGGCAGGCCAAAAAAAGTGGAACTTTGTGTGTTAATAAATCGTCGGTTTGATCGGGAATTACCTATCCAACCTGACTATTGTGGTAAAACAATAGATGGGCAGTTTAACGAAAAGGTAAAGGTTGATAAGGTTAAAGGAGAAGTCGTTATTTATTAGCTTTTGCAATTTCTGTATTTCATCTGTTATCTTAAATCCACTATGAAATACCAGCAGGCATTCTTGATACTTTCTATTATTTACCATAGCTTCGCTCCTTAATGCAACTATCTACAAAACATTTAATAGGCATTAAAGAACTTTCTGCTGAAGATATCACGCTTATCTTGCAAACCTCTACTCAGTTTAAAGAAGTTTTACAACGACCAGTAAAAAAAGTACCCTCGCTTAGAGATGTAACTATAGTAAATTTATTTTACGAAAACAGTACCCGTACCCGTATTTCTTTTGAGCTAGCTGAAAAAAGATTAGGAGCAGATTCTATCAATTTTAGTGCATCAGCATCTTCAGTTTCAAAAGGTGAAACCTTACTGGATACCGTAAATAATATCCTCAGCATGAAGGTGGATATGGTTGTAATGAGGCACCAGGCAAGCGGAGCTGCACATTTTCTTGCCAAACATTTACCCGATACAGCAATTATTAATGCGGGTGACGGCACAAATGAACATCCCACACAGGCATTGTTGGATGCCTTTTCAATACAGGAAAAAATAGGAGTGCTTGCAGGAAAAAAAATCGTTTTGGTTGGAGATATCATGCATTCAAGAGTAGCATTGAGTAATATTTATTTGTTGAAAAAAATGGGAGCTGAGGTGATGGTGGCCGGTCCACCAACCCTGATACCAAAATATATAAAAGAGGCTTTAGATGTAAAGGTAGAGTACGATTTAAAAAAAGCTTTGCAATGGTGTGATGTGGCCAATATACTACGTATACAACTAGAAAGACAGAAGAAAGTATTGTTCTCTACTTTAAGAGAATACAACCTTGCTTACGGTGTTACCAAAAAAATATTGGATAGTTTGGGTAAAGAAATAGTAATCATGCACCCAGGGCCAATTAACCGCGGTGTAGAAATTGACAGTGATGTAGCAGATGGAAATAGTTCTATCATTTTGCAACAGGTTGAAAACGGGGTTGCAGTTAGAATGGCCGCTTTGTATTTGTTGGCTGAAAGAAAAAGTAATTGATATATGTAACCATTTCAAATTTTTTTATCCTCAAAAAATTGAATTAAGCTGTTTGTTATAGATTAAATCATTCATAGTAAAATTAATTATTAGTGAGAATTTGCCTTTTCCCCGGAACCTTTGACCCCGTAACACTTGGCCACACAGATATCATCGACAGGGCCATTCCATTATTTGACAAGATCGTAATTGGCATTGGTAGAAATATAAATAAAATGCCCATGTTTAGTGATCAGCAAAGGATTGACTGGTTAAATGAAATTTATGCTGACAACGAAAACGTAGAAGCTGTTTTGTACGATGGATTAACAGTTAATTGCTGCAACGAGGTTGGTGCAAAATTTATTCTTAGAGGTATTCGTTATGTAAACGATTTTGAGTACGAGAAAGCCATTGCAGATATGAACCGAAGTCTTGCAGATAATATTGAAACAATTTTTCTTACCTGCCTTCCTCAATTTACATCTGTAGCATCTACCTTGGTAAGAGATGTGTTAAGAAATGGGGGAGATGTATCAAGATTTTTACCAAAAGCAGTAAATAAATCAATCAAAAAAAATTATAAAGTTGGCAAATAACAATATTTGGTTTAATAAAAATTTATCCCTTTCAGATCTTCAAATTACTGAAAACACAATGGGAACACATCTTGGAATGAAATGGGTTGAAGTAGGAAATAATTATTTAAAGATGAGTATGCCCGTAGATGAAAGAACAAAACAACCTTATGGTTTGTTACACGGTGGTGCAAGTTGTGCTTTGGCTGAAACTATTGGTAGTGTTGCTTCCTATTACGTTTTAGATCCTTCAAAATATATTTGTGTAGGACTTGAAATAAATGCAAATCATATTAGAAGTGCAAAAGATGGCTTGGTAATAGCAACTTCAACTCGGCTACATTTAGGGAGTTCAACCCATGTTTGGGATATTAAAATTCACGACGAAAACAGCAAATTGATTTGTGTTAGCCGCCTTACAGTAGCCATTTTAAGAAAGCCTTCCTGATTTATCAATTTATGGGGTATCAAAAAATACGCTTAAAATATCTTTTATATTTTGATACGTGTTTGCCATAGGTTCTTTAATGTTTCGGGTATGTATCCATTTTACCTCTGAAATATCTTCTTCAGTTTGTGCTGCTGTTTGTTGTTTTCCGTGGCTGATAAAATAAAACCAATGGCTTGTCTTTAATATCCATGTTTTATTTTCCTCATAGATATGGTAAGTTTCACCAATTTTATGTTTAAGAATTAAATTTTTTACACCCGTTTCTTCTTCAATTTCCCTTGCAGCGCAAACTTCGGGGCTTTCATTTTTTTCTAATTTGCCCTTTGGTAAATCCCATTTCCCCCGCCTAAAAATATAAAGCAATTCTTTTTTTTCATTTTGTACAATTCCTCCTGCGGCTTCTATATTAGTAAAATGGGTAACGAAAACAGCTTTTGCTTTTTCGATATGGTCAGCTAAAATGATGATTTCTTTTGTTTCTTTTTTTAATCCATTCATGATAATATCAACATTTATTGAGTTTTCACCCTCTACAAAAAGAACATTATTTTGAATTGATTTTTTTTTAAGTTCTGCAGATAATTCATTTGTAATGTAAATGGGAGACTCATTTACATATATTTTTAGTTGCATACATTTATTTAAGTAGTAAAAATAAAGCATCTGCCTTACAATGATTTGCCAACCTGTTATCTTTGTTTTAATAATTTAATCTATAACTATGAATACAGCAGCTGAAGCTATTGCAGAAAAACTATTACAGATAAATGCTGTAAAATTAAATATTGAGGGACCTTTTACTTGGGCAAGTGGCTGGAAAAGTCCTATTTATTGCGACAATAGACGTGCACTTGGGTACCCTTACATAAGAGACTTTATAAAAAGTGAATTGTGTGCTGTAATCTTTGAGCATTTTGCGGGTGCAGATGCTGTAGCAGGTGTTGCAACTGCAGGAATTTCGTGGGGCGCAATGGCTGCCGACCAACTAAAGCTACCATTTATGTATGTGAGGCCAAAACCTAAAGAACATGGAATGGGCAACCAAATTGAAGGTTTGTTTGAGAAGGGGCAACGTGTAATTGTCGTTGAAGATTTAATTTCTACAGGCAAAAGCAGTTTGCAGGTGTGTGAGGTGTTAAAAAATGAAGGCATTTTTATAGAAGGAATGGTATCAATTTTTAATTACGGTTTTAAACAGGCTTCTACGGCTTTTGAAACCGCAGGGATAAAACTCCATTCACTAAGTAACTATGAGGCGTTGATAAACCATGCAAAAATGAATAATTCTATTTCGGAAGAGCAATTGAAATCTTTGTTAAACTGGCGGGAAAATCCATCAGAATGGGGGAAATAAAATTATTATAATATAATTTGCTTTAAATAAAACAAAATATCTAATGATGAAATACGTGCAAGCAACGCTAGCGGGTCTATTTATACTTTGTTTAACAGCAACCGCACAGCAAAAAACGACTGCTAAGGCAATTATTAGCACACCAGGTATGATTTGCGAAGAATGTAAAGCTAAAATTGAACAATCTCTTTTTAAGCAGTATGGGATATTGTCTTACAAAGCTGATCTTAAAAAGAAAAATGTAACGGTGTCTTGGCTTACAGATCGTTCAGATATTGAGCAAATAAAAAC
>JAYUZL010000121.1:0-16802 GCA_043751875.1 Ferruginibacter sp. | reverse complement strand
GGATCGTCCGTAGGTTTTTCCTGCCAAGGCAAAAGAAATTTACCAAAACGAATAAGATCTTCCCTTCTCCAGCTTTCAAGATATAACTCTCTGCCTCTTTCATCAATCAATTGATCAAGTGTAAGACCACTTAATGCACTAGCATTTCTAGAAACGTGTGTTCTTACTGAATTAACAAGTGTTAAAGCAGTAGAACCGAAGCCACCTGCGTTTGTACCACCTGTTCCACCTCTTAGCAATGCTTCTGCTTTCATCAATATTACATCTGCTAACCTAAAATAAACATAGTCATTGTTAACATTTCCATTGTCTTCAAATTGAAAGTCAATCGGATACTTATATGCCCTGATTCCAGTTACTTCCAAATTTGCTTCCCTTCCGATAATTTTGATATCATCAGTGAAGGCAAGTGGACGATTATCAGGAGTTCTGTCCTTTAAAGGGGCATCTGTTGTTAGATTGTATTGTTGTCCTCTTAAAAAACCAACGTTGACCCTGTTACCAGGATTTGGTGGAGCGCCGGGAGTAGTGTAAGGATAGTTAATTCCTCTTCTGTTGTCTGAAGCTTCAAATTTATTGTAAAAATCAGACAATGTTGAAAAACCATTCCATCCACTTGGATTTTGGTTATAATGCATAGTAGAATGCCATCTTGATCTTAAATTGGCGGCTGAAGTACCACCAATATTCTCCTGTGTCCAGATATTTTCCTTTCCGATAGTTCCATTATTTGGCGCAAAAGCATCAAAATATACATCTGAAAATGAATACATACCACTGGAAATGACTTGATCTGCCAAAGTTATAACCTGGGTCATATCGGCAGGGCTGAAAGTGGGTGCGTTTCTGTTTGCAAAAGCCCCTTTGTTTAGGTAACACTTCATTAACAATACACGAGCAGCATTTTTATTTGCTTTTGTTACCGGACCATTAGGTAAATCTGGTAATGCAGCGTTTAATTCTGAAATAATATAATCTAATTCCTCGACGCCTTTTCTAACCTTTGGAGGATTTAAAACACTTTCACCAGGAGTTCTGTAAGGTACCTGTCCCCATCCATCAACCATCATAAATTCTGCAAATGCTCTTAGCATTCTTGCTTCTGCAGTTTGTTGAGGGGTTGGATTAAAGCGCAACATATCAGTAGTGCTGTACATTACACCACCTAAAGCCGCAAAAACCTCTCTAACACGAATTTGATCAGCATCAAATTTATGAGAATGTAAAACTCTCCATGCTCCATTGTCATCCCAATCCCCACCTCTTGTAGGCCCGATAAGCTCATCTGTGGTCATCTCCCATAAGGCATAAACACCTGCCTGATCTTGAAATGTACCTCTGATATTATCATAAACCCCGGTTAATAACGCTCCAGCATTACCACCTCCACCACCACCCAATTGACTTTCGGCCAACTGGCCATTTAAGTCTTCTTTTAGCTTGGTACAACTAACCGCGATTAGTGACACCCCAAGCAACACAAAAAATAGTCTCTTTAACATGATTATTGATTTTAATTGTTATTTGTTTTAAAAACCTGCATTTATTCCGAATGTAATTGTTCTTGCTGTTGGATATGGAATGTATTCGATACCAGTTGATGGTACTCCATTTACATTTTTATCAGTATTTACTTCAGGGTCAAAGCCGCTGTATTTAGTAATTACAAACAGATTCTGCCCTGTTATGTAAACCGAAAGACCTTTTATTGATCTACCAAATGATCCAAGATTATACGACAATGTTGCATTTGTCATTTTTAAGTAATCGCCTTTCTCTAAATATCTAGATGAAGCAGTTAAAGGATTTGCAAATGACTCTTTAACAGGATCTCTCAATACAGATAGAGCAATATTCTTACCATTATTGATACTTCCAACGTTTATAACACTGTTAAGTGTGTTGTTATATAGTTTATGGCCGAATGCCCCATTTAAATTAGCTGTTAAACTCAATTTCTTATAGCGGAATGTTGAACTGAAACCCAATAACATTTTAGGATTTGGATTACCCACATAATAAAGTACATCACCTCCATCGGTATAGCTAGCAAAACCGTCCTTTCCTAAACCAAGAAATTGTCTTGTAAAGAATGCGTTAATTGGAAGACCATTTTTTATTATTTCAACGGTTGAACCTGAAATACCTTGACCATTTAAAGCACCAGTATTTATTGAAGAACTTAAACCAGATACTTCATTTTTTACAAATGTTGCATTCACCCCTAAATCAACAGAAAAATCTTTTTTAGAAACTACCTCACCATTTAAAGCAAATTCAAATCCTTTATTATCAATGTTTCCTGGAAGATTTTTCCATGTAATCGTTCCACCCGGAGCACCTGGAACATATGACTCGGCAGGAAAAAGTAGATCTTTTGTTCTCTTATTAAAATAGTCAGCAGTCAAAGTAAGCCGATTTTTTAACAAGGACATATCTATTCCAATATTGTATTGTCTGTCAGCCTGCCATTTCAAGTTTTCATTTGCATTATTTGCTGCGTTTAATGATCCAGACCCATTACCTGAGAAAGAATATCTAGCTTGAGCTGATCCTGCAGGGAATTCCTGATTTCCTGTTTTGCCCCAACCACCTCTTAATTTAAGAGAATTTATTTGTGGTACATGAAAAAAAGCTTCCTTACTTATTACCCAAGCACCACTAACAGAGGGAAAATAACCATATTTATTATTTTTTCCGAATTTAGTTGATCCGTCAGCCCTGTATGTTCCTGTAAATAAATATTTATCTTTAAAATTTAATCCACCTCTTACAAAGTAAGATTGCAATTCATTTTTTGGATCAGAATAAGAACCGATTTGTCTGTTGGTAGGATCAGAAAACTGAATATAATCTTCATAGTTTAGGCCAAAATCACCAAAACCACCCGGTTGACCAACTTGCCCAACTCCACCTACATCAAACCCTTTATTCTTAAATTTTAGATACTCAAAACCTGCAAGCCCGTTCACACTCAATGCTGTTGTAACTTGCTTATTATAATTAAGTGTATGCGTAATTTGTTCTGTTTGCAACTGTGATTGAGCTAAACGTACCCTTCCTTTACCATATACATCATTAAAATTTATGAATGGTTGTAATGTTGTCCCTCTTGTTCCTGTACTGTAATTTACACTGTAAAGCATTCTATATTCAAGCTCTTTAGTAATTTTAAAATAGGGCGACACACTTGCAAGGATAGTAGTTACTTTTGATCTGTCTGAATATGCTTCGGAAAGTGCATATGGATTAATCAAATCCCCGCCCTTAACTACATTTAATGAATCCTGTCCATTTGATTTTTTTATCACTAAATTCTCCGTTGGATTCCATTGAAGAGCATTTCCAATTAAACTTCCTCTTGAACCTGCATCATTGGTAATCGGAGCAATTTGCTCAGAAAACTGACTTGGTATAATATTAATATCCAGACCTAATCTTTTACTTTCAAGAAACTTAAAATTACCACTTAGATTGGCTGTATATTTCTTAATTCCGGTTTTTCTTACAATTCCTTCCTGGTTCAATACACCGAATGAAAACCTGTATTTCGCATTTTCGTTGCCCCCGCTCACACCGAGATTATAATTTTGGATATTTGCTTTTTGTAAAACTGCATCTAATGCGTTTACATTGGAACCCTTGTCTCCACCTGATCCTAAGGAATAATAAACCAACGCTTCTCTGAATTGAGCAGCATCTAAAACTTTGACTCTCTTTGCAATTTTGGATGTTCCAAAGGAAGTATTGAATTCCAGTTTAGGTTCTCCGGATTTACCCCTTTTAGTGGTTATAAGCACCACTCCATATGCTGCTCTAGAACCGTAAATTGCTGTAGCGGATGCATCTTTTAATACATCAATGGATGCGATATCAGCAGGATTGATGAAATTCAAAGGATTATTTCCAGGATTACTACCTCCTGCACCAAAATCACCTAAACCCGGCCGAGCTGAACGCCCGTCAAGTGGAACACCGTCTATTACATATAGTGGTTGACCACTACCCGTGAGTGCGGAAGCACCTCTTATTTTTACGGTCGTAGCTCCACCGGGAGTTCCACTATTGTTTATTATTTGTACACCTGCAACTTTTCCCTGTATCAATTGATCTGCGGAAGTATAAGTTCCTTTGTTAAAATCTTTTGCCTGTACAGAGGTCACTGCTCCAGTTAAATCTTTTTTCTTAGCAGTACCATAACCAATCACCACAACTTCACTGAGACTACTCGCATTTGTTTCTACAACTGTATTTACTGTAGTTTTTCCTCTTACACCTTCCTGCCTTGCAGTAATTCCTGCTCCACTAAATACAAGAACTGCATCAGATGCTACGTTGTTTAATGTGTAACTTCCGTCTGAATTAGTAGCTGTAGCATTTTTTGTACCTTTAACAGATACAGACACTCCGGATTGAGGCTCGCCATTTGCATCCAAAACTTTACCGGTAATTGTGGTTTGAGCAAATCCGAGGCTGTAACACCCAAGAAACATTAATAAAAACATTACTGTTTTTTTCATTCGAGTAAGAAGCATAATCGTTGGTTTTAGTTAATTTCGAAATCAGGTTAGTTTGTTTATAATAGATTTTTAATATAAGCTCGAGCTCAAAACTTCTTATTGCAAATATTTCAAACTCAAACTTTTATTTATAACTACAAGATAAAGTTATTTATTAAAGAATTAACTTTTACACAAAAAATAGAATGTTTCCGCAATTGATTAAACAAACAATTTCGCAAACGTTTGTTGTTAATAAATTTAGAAAAAAATACTTATTATTTTTTCAATGATCACAACCACACTAAAAAAAATTGCAGAAGTTCTTGGATTAAGCATTTCTACTATCTCAAGAGCTTTAAAAAACCATCCAGATATTTCTGAAAAAACAAAACAGAAAATTGTTGAACTTGCTAATCTGCTGGAATATGAACCAAATGTAAATGCCGTTCATTTAAGAAGCAAAAAGAATAACATATTTGGGCTCATTGTGCCTACTATTTCGAATTATTTTTATGACTCGTTTATTGCTGCTGTTGAAGAAGAAAGCAGAAAGAACAACTACTCTCTTATGATTCTACAATCCGGAGACAGAACTGATGTAGAACTTGAAAATATTAAACTATGCCGCCAAAATAGAATTACGGGATTATTTTCATGTCTTTCTGCTGAAACAAATAACTACGATGCTTATACAAAATTGAAAGAAAAAGGTATACCTGTTGTTTTTTTTGATAAAGTGCCGGATGAAAAAATTTTTAATAAAGTAACCTTGGCAGATACTCTTGCGGCTACGCTTGCAGCAAATGCAATTCTTTCAAAAAATAAAAAAAATATTTTAGCAGTTTTCGGAAATGCAAATTTATCGATAACCAAAAAAAGACTTGCTGCATTTAGCAATACTTGTGATGAGAAACTAACAAAAATTAAATTAACCATTGTACACGTATCAAATTCTGAGGAGGCAGAAAAAGTTGCCGACAAATTGCTGATTAAGAAACCTGATGCTATTTTTTGTATGAGCGACGAAATTCTTGTAGGTGTCATGAAATCAATTCAGAAAAAAAAGTTAGTTATCCCTGAAGATGTTTCCATCATAGCCATCAGCAACGGTTTTATTCCAAAATTATATTTTCCGGAAATTACTTACATAGAAACCAGTGGCTATAAACTTGGTAAACTGGCATTCGCAAGCATGCTCGCATGTTTGGATGGAAGTACTTCTGGACAAGAAATGACCACAGATGCTTTTTTGGTAACGGGTGGTTCTCTTTAAATAAAATCAGTCTGTTATTAATATTTTGGTCTAATGAGTTTATAAAAAAAAATTTTGTTTCCGATCAACAAAACAGTTGCCCCTTGAGCATTAATTCCTGCCATTAATTGTTCATTATAAATATTAACCAAAATTCAACACACTTAAAACTATGCATTACAATTATACATAAGATCTAGAAAATTACGTCAATAGAAGGATACCAACCTTAGAGTTAGGCATAGTGACTCGAAGGGTGAGGCACAATTAATTTTATGCCACCTTACAGAGATGCAAAGAGTAAAACAGAAAATTATAATTAAAAAGTTACAGAGAAAAGGAGCAATGAAAGCACTTTCAATAAACGATTATTAGCTAAAAGAACTTATAGGATTTTTTGATTGGGACAATATTTAGAATACTAATTAAAATAAAAAAGGTTTCAAAGAAAAATTCTTTAAAACCTTTAAGGCGGGCTGGACGGGACTCGAACCCGCGACCTCTGCCGTGACAGGGCAGCATTCTAACCAACTGAACTACCAACCCATTTCCATTTAAAAGCATATAGATTCATATATTAAAACTTTTTTCAGGAGTGCAAATATAGGGAAATTTGTATTTTGAAAACAAAACTTTCTTAAAAAAAATGTAACTCCTATTTTTACAAATTATATTACACCCACAATTTATTTTAAAGGTTTAAACATTATGCCACAATTAAAGAACAGGCAATATCTGGAATTTGAAAAGCCACTAAAAGAATTTTACGATCAAATAGAACAACTTACTATAACGCAGGAAAAATCTAACACCGATATGAGCAGCGCAATTAGCCTGCTTGAAGAAAGAATTACCGAAACAAAAAAAGCAATTACTGAAAATCTAACTCCCTGGCAAAGGGTTCAAATGAGTCGTCATCCTGACAGACCTTATACCTTAAAGTACATAGAAAAAATGTGTTCTGCTTTTACCGAACTGCATGGCGACCGAAATGTAAAAGATGACAAAGCCATGGTGGGAGGATTTGCACAGTTAAATGGAGAAACCGTAATGATTATTGGGCAGCAAAAAGGAATTAATACAAAAACCCGGCAGTTGCGAAATTTTGGAATGGCTAACCCCGAAGGTTACAGAAAAGCACTTCGCTTAATGAAGCTTGCAGAAAAATTTAATAAACCCGTTATTACTTTAATAGATACACCTGGTGCATACCCCGGCCTCGAGGCTGAAGAAAGGGGACAAGGCGAAGCAATTGCTAGGAATATTTTTGAAATGATTAGCCTTAAAGTGCCGGTGATATGTGTAATTATTGGTGAGGGTGCTAGTGGGGGTGCATTAGGTATTGGTGTGGGAGATCGGGTAGTGATGATGGAAAATACATGGTACACGGTTATATCACCAGAAAGTTGCAGTAGTATTTTGTGGCGTAATTGGGATAAAAAAGAAACTGCAGCTGATCAATTAAAACTTACCGGTAAAGATATGCTTGGGTTTGGTTTGGTAGATGAAGTGCTGCCTGAGCCAATTGGTGGTGCCCATTGGGATTATGATGAAGCAGCAGAAATACTTAGAAACTATCTCATAAAAACATTACAGGAATTAAAGCAAATTCCCTCACAGGAAAGAGTTGATAGCCGCATAAAAAAGTTTGGAAAAATGGGCTTTTGGGAAGAATAAATAATTACACTAAAGCCTGGATTAAAAAATACATATGCTAAAAATTGGACTTATAGGTGCAGGACATTTAGGGAAATTCCATTTAAATAATTGGCAGGAAATTGATGGAATTACTATCGTAGGATTCTGTGACACAGACGAAGCAAATGCAAAAGCCATTATTGAAAAATATAAAATAAAACGATATACTAGTCCTGATGAGTTACTTGACAGCTGCGATGCAGTTGATATTGTAGCACCAACAACATTTCATTACGAGCTTTGTGCCCTTGCGCTGAGAAAAGGAAAACATGTATTTGTGGAAAAACCACTTACAAATACGATGGATGAAGCGAAAGCACTCTTAAAACTTGCGGTTGAATCTAATTTAAAATTTCAGGTAGGTCATGTGGAAAGATTTAATCCCGCCTTCGTTGCTTTAAAAAATTACAAGCTTGAGCCGATGTTTGTTGAAGTACACAGGCTATCACAATTTAACCCACGTGGTACTGATGTAAGTGTGATATTAGATTTGATGATACACGATATTGATATCATTTTACAACTTGTAAAAAGCAATGTCAGTTATATTTCTGCTAATGGTGTATCTGTATTAAGTAATACACCGGATATTGCAAATGTAAGAATTGAGTTTGACAATGGTTGTGTTGCTAATCTTACCAGTAGCCGCATCTCAATGAAAAAAATGAGAAAGATGAGACTCTTTCAAAAAGATGCCTATATCAGTATCGATTTTTTAGATAAGAAGACTGAGATCATTAGTCAAAATACTACTACAGATAAAAATGTGTTTACCTTCGATATTGATACAGCGAAAGGAAAAAAAACTGTCGTTATTGTCAACCCAATTGTAGCAGAAACCAATGCAATGAAAGAAGAACTGACTGCGTTTAAAAACGCCATTATAAATAATACCGAAACTGCTGTTACAGTTGTTGATGGTTTCAGGGCAATGGAAGTTGCACATCAAATTTTATCCAAAATAAATAAGACTATAAATTAATTTAAAAAAAGTTGAAACAACCCAGAATAAATATTAGCTGGTATATGTTGGCAGACGTGTTTGTAGCAGTATTTACATGGATAGCATTTTATTATTTACGTACCAGATTATATGGTGATAAATTTATAATTCCATCCGGCTTTTATATAGGTTTGGTGATGTACGTAGCGGGTTGGCTTTGTCTTCACTTTATTGCAGGCACATATACTGGTCTTTATCAAAAATCTAGAGTCGTAGAATTTTTTAAAACTTTACTTATAACAATCATTGGCTGTTTATTTTTACTATTCTTCTTCATTTTAAAAAACCACAAAACAAACAATTATGATTATTATTCGGAGTTTTATTTTTTGCTTTTTCCAGGTATGATTTGCAGTGCTATAGCACGATTAGTTTTTTTATCGCAAACAAAAAAACAACTCAAAGAAAAAAAAGTATTTTTCAATTCTCTCCTTATTGGCTCGGGTAATAAAGCTAAAAACTTTTACAAAAACTTTCTCGAAGCAAACGATTACTCCGGTTTCATCATTACAGATTATATAAATTTAGGAAGGTATGAAATTACACTTCCATCAGAAAAAATTACCTATCATCATTCAATGGAAAATATATCCGAAATAATTGCAAAAAGAAATATTGAAGAAATAATTATTGCTGTCGACAATAATGACAGAGATATTATTACACAGATAATGCACAAGCTTAGCAATAAAAATGTAAACATAAAAATTACACCGGATACTCTGGATATTTTAAGTGGCGCCCTGCAAAACACCAACGTAATGGGCGTTCCTTTAATAGACGTACATTTTGGTGAAATGCCCCTGTGGCAACAAAATATAAAAAGATTATTAGATATTTTTATAACAATTATTGGAGGTATAATTATTTTTCCAATTTTTTTATACACAATTTTACGCATAAAACTTTCATCACCTGGTTCAATATTTTTTTCTCAGGAGCGTATAGGTTTTAAAGGAATACCTTTTACTATGTATAAACTCCGATCCATGAAAACAGAAGCCGAAAAAGATGGACCAATGCTTAGCACCGATAACGATGAAAGGATAACTCCGTGGGGAAAAACCATGCGCAAATGGCGTTTAGATGAACTACCGCAATTGTGGAATATTTTTATAGGAAACATGAGCCTCGTTGGGCCTCGCCCCGAAAGGAAGTTTTATATTGACCAGCTCATAAAATTGAGTCCTGAATATAAATACCTTTTTAAAGTAAAACCCGGGCTTACCGGCTGGGGC
Organism: Ferruginibacter sp.; assembly: GCA_043751875.1. Taxonomy (GTDB): domain Bacteria; phylum Bacteroidota; class Bacteroidia; order Chitinophagales; family Chitinophagaceae; genus Ferruginibacter. The sequence goes on along the minus strand of JAYUZL010000121.1, from coordinate 7,109 downwards.
ATGGTAAAATTTGGTTATGCATCTACAATTCATGAGATGGTTCAAAGAATGCAGTACGACCTTATTTATGTAGAAAATATTTCTCTGTCGCTCGATTTTAAAATAATGCTTCACACCATCCGTATTATTATGTCAGGCAAAGGCAAATAATGTAAGAATTTGGGGCTGTGTGCATTTTAATATCATTCAACAACCGTTCGTTGCCCGCCTGCAACCTTTTTGTTCAAAGGCAAAAAAAAGATTTACTACTAAACAACGCAGCCTTTCAGCAGTAAAACTCTTTTCATCTTTTACTAGGCAATCAGGTCAACAAACAACTCGTTATAAAAGTAATTTCATCAGCATAACATTCTCTGTAATTTCATTATTTTTGGAAAAATATTTTTTTGAAGAAACTACTGTTATTAAACACTGTTTTATTTTTTGTGCAGTTCAATTATTGCCAGCAGACTTACTGGCAACAAAAAAACGATTTTAAAATTACTGTAACCTTAAACGATGTAGACAACAGCATTACAGGTTTTGAGCAAATTGATTATTACAACAATTCTCCGGATACACTAAGTTTTATATGGATACATCTTTGGCCAAATGCATATAAAAATGATCGCACAGCATTTAGTGATCAATTACTTGAAAACGGCAGAACCGACTTTTATTTTTCTCCTGAAAATAAGAAGGGATATATTAATAAACTAAGTTTTAAAGTTGATAAAATAAATGCAGTAACAGAAGATCATCCGCAACACCAGGATATTATAAAACTGTTGCTGCCACAACCTTTAGCACCGGGCAAAACAATGAAAATAGAAACGCCTTTTTACGTAAAATTACCTTATAATTTTTCAAGAGGCGGGCATATTAAGCAATCTTACCAGTTGACACAGTGGTATCCCAAACCTGCAGTATACGATAAAGATGGCTGGCACGAAATGCCCTATTTAGACCAGGGAGAATTTTACAGTGAATTTGGGAATTTTGACATTGAAATAACTGTGCCCAAAAATTATATTATTGCAGCAACAGGTGATCTTCAAAATGAAGATAAAGAGCTTTTCTTAAAAGAAAAGAGTAATTCTTTCCAATTACAAAGGGATATTACAGCTGTAAAAAAAATACCTGTTCCAACTTCTTCGGAAACATTGAAGACTTTAAAATATAAACAAAATAACGTTCACGATTTTGCATGGTTTGCCGATAAAACATTTCTTATAAAACAAGATACCCTGCAACTTGCTTCGGGCAAAGTGATAAACATATTTGCTTATATTTTACCTCCTAATAAAACACTTTGGATTAACAGTTTATCATTTATAAAAAAAGCAATACTTTCAAAAAGCCAATGGCTCGGAGAATATCCCTACAACATAGTTAGCGTGGTTGACAATGCTTCTCCAACAAGTGGTGGAATGGAATATCCTACCATTACATTACTTACTGCCGGCGCCTCAGAGTCAGCATTGGAATCGGTTATAAACCATGAGGTAGGTCACAATTGGTTACAAGGCATATTAGCAACAAACGAAAGGCAATACCCATGGATGGATGAGGGAATGAACAGTTTTTATGACCTTAAATATGATGAAACATTTGCAACAAAAAATGCGAATAGTAAAGACAAAAATAATTTTATAAATATCAAAATAACAAAATATCCTGAACAAAATTTATTAAAAACAGTTATAAAATTAAAAAAAGATCAACCAATCAATACCGTTTCTGAAAGATTTTCAGTGTTAAACTATAATCTAATTACATATACAAAAACTGCGTTATGGTTAAAAAAATTAGAGAAAGAATTGGGTATTCAGACTTTTGATAATGTAATGCATGCATACTATGAAAAATGGAAATTTAAACACCCAACTCCTCAAGATTTTCAAGTAGTTGCTGAAGAAGTATCAGGTAAATCTGTTGAAAAAATATTTAACCTTTTAAATAAAAAAGGTGAATTACAAACACCTCAAAAAAAGCAAGTAAAGCTTACAGGATTTTTCAATTTAAAAGGGGCAGATAAATATCATTACCTATCATTAGCCCCCGCGCTTGGTTATAATTTTTACGATAAATTGATGATTGGCGCAGTTGTGCATAATTACAATTTACCGCCATGTAATTTTCAATTTGTAGCAGCGCCATTATTTGCAACAGGTACAAAAAAAATAAACGGAATTGGTAGGTTGGAGTATTATTGGTTGCCTACGGGCAAAGGAGATAAAATAACACTTTCTTTAAGTGGAGCTAAATTTACGGGTGGCTCTTTTACTGATTCAGCAAATACAAAAAACCCTTTGCAATTTTCAAAACTTACACCTTCGTTAAAATATTTATTTACAAATAAAAATCCCCGCAGCCAGGTTAAAAAATTTATACAGTTCAAAACATTTCTTATAAACGAAACAGGAATTTTATTTAAAAAGGATATTATTAATAACATGGATATAATTACCTATCCAAAAGAACAACGATATGTAAATCAACTGCAATTCAGTTTAGAAAATAACAGGGTACTCTACCCTTTTAACGCAGTTATTCAAGGAGAGCAGGGAGATGGATTTGTGCGGCTAAATTTTACAGGGAATTACTTTTTTAATTATGCTGATAAAGGCGGCTTAAATGTTCGGCTGTTTGCAGGTAAATTTATTTATACAGTTGACAAAAGTTTTACCAACCAGTTTAGAACAGATATTTATCATTTAAACATGAGTGGACCTAAAGGTTTCGAGGATTATAGTTACAGTAATTATTTTGTTGGCAGAAATGAATTTGATGGTTTTGCAAGCCAACAGATAATGAGTAGGGATGGTTTTTTTAAAGTGCGTACAGATTTATTAAGCAGTAAAATCGGTAAAACAGACGATTGGCTTGGGGCTGTAAATCTAACCACATCTATACCTAAAAATATTAATCCTCTGGAATTGTTACCTGTAAAAATACCTGTAAAACTATTTTGTGATATTGGCACTTATGCAGAAGCGTGGCAAAAAAACAGCAGCACAGGTAGATTTTTGTATGATGCAGGATTTCAGATTTCTTTGTTTAAAAATGTGCTGAACATTTATCTGCCATTGGTATACAGTAAAGTTTATAGTGATTATTTTAAATCAACGATTACAGAAAAGAGATTTGTAAAAAATATTTCGTTTAGCATAGATATACAACAGTTAAGCTTAAGTAAATTATTTTCACAACCAAGTTTATAAACGTGATAATAAAATATTTAAAGCATACTGAAATAAATAAAAGTAAATGGGATGAATGCGTTTTAACCTCAAGCAATTCCTTAATTTTTGCTTATTCGTTTTATTTGGATATTATGGCTCCTAATTGGAATGCTATAGTTATCAATGATTACGAATTTGTGTTGCCCTTACCTATAAAAAAGAAATGGGGCTTTAAATATTTTTACATTCCACCGTTTACACCACAATTAGGTTTGTTTGGGGAAAACCCTTCATTAAATATTGATAAGGTATTATTATTATTAAAAAGTGAAGTACGTTATGGAGATATTTTTTTTAATTATGCCAATAAAATTTCTTTAAATTTAGTGAAGCAGCGTATAAATTTTATTCTACCTCTTAAAGATAAATATGAATCTATTTTTGGGTATTATTCTGCAGATCTTAAAAGAATTTTAAGGAAGCAGGTAAAAAATAAAATTCAGTATAGCATGCAAAATAATATTGAATACACAGTTAAATTATATAGAAAATATTATGCTTACAGAACACCTCATTTATCAGATAATGATTATAAAAAATTTATAGCTATGTGTAAATTGCTGCATACAAAAAACAAATGCTTTACCCGAAGTATGTGTGCCTGCGATGGCAGTATATTATGTTCAATAATTTGTTTAGTTGATGGGAAAAGGATTTACACTATAATGAATCCTTCAACAGCATTAGGTAGAAAAAAAGAGGCTGCAACATTTTTATTTGATGAATTAATAAAAGAGTTTAGTGGAACTGATAAAGTATTGGATTTTGTTGGTTCGGATCTCCCAGGTGTAAACTTCCTTCTTGCTAAATATTGTCCAATAGATGAACCAGTATTTTTTTATCATTATAACCACCTTCCATATCCCATTCGTTATTTTAAAAAATAATGTTGATAATAACAAGAGCTTTAAAATTAGAAAGGTTAATGACTGTTTAAAATCGCCTCCGCAATCAAAAGATCTGCAGCTTTTGTTATTTTGATATTTTCTTCTTCTCCATCCACCAACACTACCTTAAGCCCAAAAGCCTCTACAACACTAGCTTCATCAGTAAATTTATCTTTATAATCAATTCCAAAAAAAGACGGCAGCAATATCTTACTGTGAAACGCCTGAGGCGTTTGTACTAATTTTATGGTACTTCTTTCTACAGTTTCATTACCGTTTTCATTGATAACTCTTACACTATCTTTACAATCTATAACGGGTATTGCTGTGCCAAATTCCAAAACTGAATCATAACATCTGTTTATCAAATTACTGCTCAATAAAGGCCGTACTGCATCGTGTACAAAAATAACACTCTCATCTTCATCAACCAATGCAAGACCATTTTGAACAGAATGAAATCTTGTACGACCGCCAATTACAATCTGTATGCGCTGATAATCAAAAAAAGCATCTATCATCTCCTGTCCAACATCAATATGTTCTTCCGGCAAAACCAATATGATTTTACAATCGTTATAGGTTTTTAAAAAAGTATTAATTGCATAAAAAAGTACAGGTTTACTTTTTAATAAAAGAAACTGTTTTGGTATAAGGTTATTCATTCTCGTACCGTTTCCGCCGGCAACAATTATTGCAAATTTCTTCATCTGTTTTTATGGAATTTTATCAAATTCCGGTTGCATTTTTAAATTTTAATCTTTATAAATTGAAATGACTTTATGCCCATTGCTATGCTGCATAGCTCTGTACATACCTGCGCTGTTAAACATCATGGTGATGTTTGCTTTTGCATCCACACCAATCATTCCTCCTTCACCCTCCAACGCTACTAGTTTTTTATGCACTACCTCATTCATAGCCTCGTGTAAACTTAAACCTTTGTATTCCATATGTGCAGCAACATCATAGGCTGCTACCGCTTTTATAAATGGTTCACCATGCCCTGTACAGCTTATTGCGCAAGTTGCATTATTTGCATAAGTACCTGCGCCAATAATAGGGCTGTCACCAATTCTTCCATATTTTTTATTTGTCATTCCACCTGTGCTTGTGCCTGCAGCAATGTTACCATTTTTATCACATGCCGCAGCACCCACCGTTCCAAACTTTTTGTCTTTCATCAATTCTTCTAAGCCTTGGTGTGTATGGTCTAATGAATAGTTGTCACTATCTCTCATTGCCTTCCACTGGTCGTATCTAAATTGCGAAAAGAAAAATTCATCGGGCTCTAATTTTATTCCTTGTTTTATTGCAAAGTCATTTGCGCCTTTACCACTCAAGAAAACATGGTTGCTGTTGTGCATCACTTCTGCCGCAAGTTCAATAGGGTTTCTAACATTTCTTACTCCTGCAACTGCACCGGCTTCCCGATTTTTTCCATCCATTATTGCAGCATCCATTTCCTGCACCCCTTTTTTTGTGAATACAGATCCTCTCCCTGCATTAAAAAGTAAATTATCTTCCAACACAACAATTGCTGCTTTTACTGCATTCGAAGCCTCACCTCCTTGTTCCAATACTGCATACCCGGCAGACAAAGCTTCATCTAAACCTTTGCTGTAAGCTTTTTCAAGTTCAGGTGTCATATCTTCTTTTAAAATTGTTCCGGCTCCACCGTGAATTACTATTGAGAATGGTTGCATGAATATTTTTTTTATTTTGATCTGATTTAGGTTCTCCTATAATTTTTGCGTAGAAATATTTTTATTATAATAAAACTAAAGGGTAAGCAAATGCTTACACTCTGCAAGCAATTTATTTTTGTCAATTGCAACTGTTCCAACTTCTTCACAAACAAGACCACCGGCAATATTTGCTATTTCTGCCATAAGCCGAATATTTTTGCTTGCAGCAAAAACAACAGATGCGACTGCTATAACAGTATCGCCGGCGCCACTCACATCTGCAATGCTGCGGATATGTGTAGGTATAATTGCTTTTTCATTTTCGCTTTCGTAGAATACTCCCTTCTCTGAAAGGGTAATAAATGATATTGAATGTTGTAATTTTTCTTTTAAATGTTTGTGCATATTCTGCAGCATCTCTTCAGAAACCTGATTGCCTAAAATATTTAAACTCTCTTTTACTTCATGCAAATTAGGTTTAAAGATATCTACACCTTTATATGCGAAAAAGTTTTTACGCTTAGGATCTACTGCTGTTAAAATATATTTGTTTTTACAAATAGTGATAATTTCCTTAATACATTTTTCAGTTAAAACGCCTTTGTTATAATCTTCTAAAATTACCAGTTGTGGTTTTTCTTCTGTTGCATATTTTGTAAAAGCTGCAATTAATTTTTCTTCTTCAAAGGAGTTGAGGGAAGTAGTAACTTCTGCATCAAGCCTCATCATGTGCTGATTTCGGCTGATAATTCTTATTTTATTAGTAGTAATGCGTGCATCACTTTTAAAAATAAAATCTGTATTTATATTATTTTGCTGGAGCAAAGAAATGAGTTGCTTGCCTTCATCATCATTACCTGTAACACTGATTATAGTTACAGATGCACAAAGTGCTGCAACATTTATAGCAACATTACCGGCACCACCAATACGTTGTTCTTTATTGCTTACTGCTACAACCGGCACCGGAGCTTCAGGCGAAATTCTATCTACTTTCCCCCACCAATATGTATCGAGCATAACATCTCCTACCACTCCAATTTTCAAAAATGAAAACGATTCAAATAATTTATCAAATTCGGCAGCGTTCATTAATTGTTTATATTTTTATTGTTACCGACTGCTATGTAATAAATAGGAATTCCTGCCAATACAATTGCAAAACCCCAACCTGCATAAGTTGGTTTATAAAAAATTAGCAGTGCGCAAAAAGCAATTGCCATAATAATATAAATGGCCGGTAAAACCGGATATCCAAAAGCTTTGTAAGGTCTTTCTGCATTCGGCATTTTCTTTCTTAAAATAAAAAT
>JAYUZL010000120.1:0-11154 GCA_043751875.1 Ferruginibacter sp. | reverse complement strand
GTAAATACTTTTATTATCCGCAAAGCTGAATGTATAATAACCTGTTTTAAAAGTCGGTAATTTGTCCTTCATCATTTCATCCCAGGAGTTGTTACCCATGTTCTTTTTTATATTTGCTTTTACTTCGAACTCAATCGTTGCTTTATCAATAAAAATTTGTGCAAAATTTTTATTGCCTGCAAATATTAATATTAGGAACGCTGTCAATATTTTCATACTAATTTTATAAATTAAATTTATTTCGTTGCTTTATTTTTAAAATTCCATGTAAAACCAAGCATCCAATACCTTTTCAGTCTATCATTACGCACTTCAGTAAAAGTGTTGCTGTAAAAATTACGATCTATTCCAATATTTTGATTCAAGATATCATGCACATTTACGTATACAGTAAACTCGTCTTTTTTAAATGTTTTCTGTAATCGTGCATTTAATAAATTGTTTGTAATACCCTGCACCTGCGCAGTTTTCTGTCTAGCATTTAATTCATACTCCGTGTTTAACGACCATACTTTTTTGTAGTAAACTGTACCATTAAGGTCTAAAGCGTATGTTCTAAAACTATTGGTAGCGTTTGATTGCGTGGTTTTCTGAAAATTATAATTGAAGCTGTTGCTAATACTTACGTCATATTTTTTTTCTTTTGATTTTGACATACTAATAGAAGTTCTCGAATTAATATTATCTGAAAAACTTTTATTATTATTGATCAGGTCTACGTTTCTTCTCAAGCTTCCACTTTGGTTTATACCAATTCTAGTGTCAATTTTTTTAATTTTAAAACCTGCACCGCCATATAAAAATGCAGAAAAATTTCCATTCGTATTAAAGGGTTGAATGGTCGATTTACCTGTGTTTACATCTATGCTTCTATTATATGTAAAAGCATCTTTTTCTAAATTTATGGTTAAGCCTTGGTATGAATAAATATCTTTAATAAAATTATATGCATTGTGATCTATCCTAAAATTATTAGAAAACGAATTACTTAAGTTAGGGTTACCAATAATTTGGTTAAACTGGTCATTGTTATTTCTTAGAGGTTGTAATTGCTCGATAGTTGGCTGGTGTGTGCTACCATTATAATATAGCCTTATACTACTTCTAGATTTGTAACTATAAGTAATATTTGCAGACGGAAAGAAGTTAGTATAATTGCGATTGAAAATTCTATTCGAATCTAAATCTTGCAAATTAAAATTAGTAAGGCTTAAACCAGAACCAATGTTTATTTTAAATTTCTTGTAGGCATAATTTATTCTGGTACTTGGTATATTCTGTATAATATTTTGCTTAAAATGATTAGAAAGAGAATCCACAACCGTATCGTATTTAGAAGTGAAATTGCTGTAACTAAGGGTTTTTTGATCGTTTGTGCCGTTATTTACAGCAAGCTGGTATCCAACTTCTAATGCAAATTCTTTACCTAAAGGTTCGGTATAAATTATTCTTGTTGACAATGATCCGGTAGTCTTTTCATTGTTTTTCAACTGATCAATATTCTGAACAAAATTGTTGAAAAAATCTTCATTATAAGATTTTAAAAAATTGTTGCTTTTGTTGTTCAATAAATTGAAATCTGTATTTATTGACAATGTTCTTCGTATTTTTTTAAACTTATGCTTAAAAATTGCACTGCCTGTAAAGGCCTGTTTATCTATATTATTATTTGTAAATCTATTGCTGGCATTTTTTAAATTCCCTGTTTTACCCGTTGTAACAGCATTTTCATTTTCCTTATAGATTGTGTTGTAAAAGTTAGCATTGGCAAGTATCTTGAGGCTATTAGTTGAATCTATTTTTATATCGTAGCTCCCCCTAAACTTAATATTAGATCGATTAACATTAGAGTTTTCAACAGAATTCCTTAGCAGCAAAGAATCACCAATTTGGGTTTGTACAAAGGTTTCTTTTCTATTTCTATAAAGCTGACTATTATATTTTGGTGAAAAATTTAATGTGGTTTTATCATGAAATTTATTGCTATACTGTAAACCTACATTCACATTGGTTATAAAACCATTTTGAGTATTTATATTTGGTTCTCCATCATTACCCCCATCACTGTAAAATACATTTCCGCTCTCTGCATCAAACGTAAAATTATCATTGCTTCCGCCAAACTTTTCGTCATCTTGCCAACTTAATCCATCCTGTCCTGTATTTCCATTTAATAAAAAGCCGGTAACTTTTCTTTTACCCTTAAACGAGCTCAGTAAAATATTATCGTTGTACCTGTCATCAATATCTTTTTTTAAACCACCTGCTACGTCTATTTTACCAAAATATCCTTTCTTTTTATCTTCTTTTAATTTTAGGTTGATTGTTTTCTGTGTTTTTCCATCATCAATACCCGTAAACTCTGACTGTTCACTTTTTTTATCAAATACCTGTACTTCCTTTACTGCATCTGCACGTAAATTCTTAACTGCCATTCCTGGATCATCGCCGAAAAATTCCTCTCCATCAACCAAAACTTTCTCAACAGTTTGCCCCATAGCTTTTATCTGTCCGTTTTTATCTACCTGTAAGCCCGTCATTTTTTTAAGTAATTCTTCCACATTGGCATTGGCGCTCACTTTAAAACTATCGGCAGTATAAATAGTTGTATCTCCTTTTAAACGAATGGGGTTTCCGCTTTTTACAAAAACAGCTTCCAGCAATTTGCTTTTGGGTGTCATTGATACAGCCGCTAAAATTTCATTGCTGCTTTTCACTTCAATATCATCAATAAAATCTCCAAAGTTTAGATGTGTTACCACAAAAATATATTTGCCGGGCTGTACATTTTTTAATGTGTAAGAACCATCATCCTTTACTCTTGTAAATGATGTTATAACCGAATCTTTTGGTGAAAGAAGCATCACAACTGCATTTTTTAAACTTTCTTTCGTTGCAGTATCTTTAATGAAACCGGAAACCTCCTTTTTTTGAGCAAATGCAGGAAGAAAAAAAATACTTACCGGTGCTAACAATAAAAAGATTTTAAACATTTGGTTCGTTTTGTTTGTGCAGATGGAATCTGCTACAAATTATTGATTTCAAATTAACTTATCTTAAATTTATGTTAACCGTATGTTACACAAACGGTTTAACTTGTTGTATATATGGCATACGAAGATGATAATTTTATTGATAGCTCGAAAATGGTTTGGAATTATTCTCTTTTTACCGAAAAGGATGTCAAACTTTTTGCAGATGGAAAACATTTTTATACCCATCAAAAATTTGGAAGCCGTAAAATTAATGTACTTAATACGGAAGGGTTTTATTTTGCAGTATGGGCGCCAAATGCAACAGAAGTATCTGTTATCGGTGAATTTAACGGCTGGAAAAAAAATCTGCATCCGTTGTTTGTGCGACAGGATAAGTCAGGCATCTGGGAAGGTTTCATTCCTTATTTAAGAGAAAATGTTTTGTACAAATACCAGATAACAGGCTTTGAAGGAAAAGAAACTTTTAAAGCTGATCCATACGCAATACACAGTGAATTAAGACCTGGTACTGCATCGCAAACAAAGCAACTGAATTATAATTGGAGTGATGGTGATTGGATGCAAAACAGAAAACAATACAATGCCTTACATGCCCCGTGGAGTGTATACGAACTGCATCTTGGCAGCTGGATGCGTCCAAAAAAAGATGAACCTAACTTATTTAATTCCTACATAGAAACGACAGAAAGGCTTGTGCCATATGTAAAACAAATGGGCTTTACTCATGTGGAGTTTATGCCTGTAACAGAATATCCTTACGATGGCAGTTGGGGGTACCAATGCACGGGGTTTTTTGCTGCTACTTCCCGTTATGGAAGCCCTGAAGAGTTTATGCATCTTATAAATGAACTACACAAAAATAATATTGGGGTAATATTGGATTGGGTACCCTCTCATTTCCCCAGTGATGCACATGGATTGTATATGTTTGATGGCACGCATACATACGAATATGCTGATATGCGCAAGGGCTTTCACAAAGACTGGAACAGTTATATTTTTAATTATAAGAGGGGAGAAGTACGTTCTTTTTTATTGAGTAGCGCACATTTTTGGTTACAATATTTTCACATTGATGGTATAAGAGTTGATGCTGTAAACTCAATTATCAGGCTTGATTTTTCGAGAGGAGAAGGCGAGTGGGAACCCAATGAAAAAGGTGGTAACGACAATGAAGAAGCCATTTCATTTTTGCAGGATTTTAATAACATGGTTTATCGGGAATATCCAGATGTACAAACAATAGCAGAAGAAGCCAGCGATTGGTCAGGCATTACATCAGCTACCTCAAAAAACGGATTGGGTTTTGGCATGAAATGGATGATGGGCTGGATGCACGATTCTTTTAAATACTTTAAAATGAAGTGGTATAGAAGGGCTGCAGCACAAAATAATTTCACGTTCAGCATGATGTATTTTTATGATGAAAAATTTATGCTGCCAATCAGTCACGATGAAGTTGTACATGGTAAAAGCCCAATGATTTACAAAATGCCCGGCAATGAATTTGAGCAGTTTGCAAACCTGCGATTGTTATATACTTATATGTACACTCACCCAGGTGCAAAACTCTTATTTATGGGCAACGAATTTGCCCAGACCAGCGAATGGAATTATGATAGCGAACTGCAATGGGAATTGTTGCAATACAAACCACACAACGGTATGCAGGAATGTGTAAGAAGGTTAAATCATTTATATAAAAATACTCCTGCGCTTTACGAACTTCAGTTCGATAAAAAAGGCTTTGAATGGGAAGATATTTCGCAGCCGCAAGATGGAATTATTGTATATAGAAGAAAAGCAAAAGACAGAAAGAATGATGTGGTGGTAGTTCTTAATATGATTGATTATGCACATGAAGCTAAAATAATTGAATTGAAGGGTAAAAATAATTGGACAGAAATACACAATACGGACGATATGACCTATTGGGGAAGCGGTAACTATACAAATACAAATATTAAATGTGAAAGTGTTGATAAAAAGAAAAAGCTATACAAAATAAATATCCGTATAAATGCGTTTAGTGCAGTAGTGCTACAATAGCGGTATTAAAATTGCACTGCCTCCACTATGAAAAAATCCATCTTATTCCTCAGCATTTTATGTACTCACCACAGTTTTGCAAATAACTTTTCTGACAGTGCTACTTTTTATTTTAATAAAGGAGTTACTGATAAAAATGAGAAACGTTTTTTAACAGCATCTGCCAATTTTGAAAAAGCAATTTCATTTAATAAAAATTATGCTGAAGCCTATGTTGAAAATGGTTTTGCCAATAAAGAAATGCGTAAAACGGATAAGGTAAAAGCAAATTTTTTAAAGGCTTATGAACTGGAGCCTAATAACTTACAAATTATAAAAGAACTTACAAATTTATTTTATGATTATCGCCAGTGGGATAAGGCTGCAGGATTTGCCAATAAATGCGTTGGTTGCGATAATGCAGAACGCATTATAGGATTATGTAATTACGAAACTGAGAATTACATGGCTGCTGAAAAATTTCTTTTAAAAGCATTATTGAAAAACCCGGAAGATGCTTTGATAAACTATACATTAGCCAGAACATACATGGAAATGGAAATATATAACAAAGCTGTTCCATATTTTGAAAAAGCTGCAGCACTAAACCCTGAAAAAAATAAATGGGCTTACGAATTGGGATTACTTTATTACAACAATAACAATTACAGAAGTGCAGTCACTGCTTTTGAAACTGCAGTAAAAAATGGATATGTGGCAAGCAATGATTACAACGAAAATTATGGTTACTCTTTGCTTTATAGTGGTCAGTATACAAAAGGTGAAGAAAAGCTTTTAAGTATTTATCAGAAAAAAGGAAACAAAGAAATGTTGAGGGATTTAGCTCAGATTTTATACGAACAAAAACAATACAACCATTCTCTTGATTATTGTCAGAAACTTTTGGAAGCAGATCCTAAAGATGCGAAAGCATTGTATCAGGCAGGGCTAACTTTTCAAAAAATGGGGCAAAAAGAAAAGGGTCAGGGAATGTGCGATAAGGCCATTGAAATGGATCCATCTCTTGCATCAAAAAGAACCAAATCGATGGATTTGAGTGGCGCATTGTAAAAACAATTTACTGTTTATATTTTACTGGTATTTAAAAACTACAAACTAAAAAGTCTCTCCAAAAGGGAAGTCTTTTTTTAAAAAAGTAAATTATAAATTCTTATTTTCTTCTAACTTCCAAAAAGACGGACAAGAAAAGTTTAGTTTGCAACCTTATAGGCAGTTTACAATAAAGTCTTGCATTTTATAAAATTGTGATACAAAAGTTGATTAATCACCAATTTTTATTATCATAACTTTTAATTTATTTTAATCTTAATAGAGCTACTAAGATTAAAATAAAAACTTCTCCACCGACAACCTATAACCAGAATTGCATAAAAAGATTTGAATTATCGCTTTTTGTATTAATAGATACATCTTTCTTTTTACCTTATCCAAAAGATAAAACAGATAAATTGAGGCAAGCAAAAAGGAAAAAAAATTTTCTTGAATTGGCTTTAATAATCTAGATCATAGAAATAACTTAGGTTTAAAACAATTCTATTGTTAAAAAAAGTATCAAAGTAAATTGACTATTTAACCGGGATATGAAATAATAGATTTATAGTTATCTTAAACAGAATTTTCTCAATTAAAATTTATCTGGCTCATAAAAAAAGAGTTTTATATGAGACAAGTTCTTTTTTATGTGATTAACTTCTTGAACTTAAAAGCCCGACCCTATAGCGAAAGCACTGAGATTCGCACTGTACAATTTTGTTACATTTCCAACATGAAAGGTAGCTGGTGCGTTGCTATTATCAATTTTATATAAAAGCCGCCTCTGCCTATAAATTATACACCTAAAGAACCAACTTCAACTAGGTACCATGTTTGGTGAAACTTGTTTGTATAGTTTATCGGTAGTCGCATCAATATCAGAAAGCTCAGTTGTAGCGGTACCTGCAATGCTGTTTGAATATGCTATCAACGTAATAGCAGAAGATGAACCGGCATTGATGGGTAAATCTGTAGAAGCAACTTGTTCTGTTTCAGGATTTAGTCTTAAATTCTGACCGTTATTAGTTACCGGTCTAATTCTATCAACCGTCGGGTTAAAATCTATGCTCTCAAATGTTCCCGTTATTGCCGGTGTAAAGGCAGTACCACCTATTGCAGTTGCAAGACTTGAGGTTAAATTAATTGTATAAATTCTGCTAGTGTTACCCAAAGCATAAAGCTGCTTACACCAGGTCTAAAATTAATACTAAGTAATTTTTCTGCAGTCGGTAATCCTGTTACTGTAATTGTGGCTTAAGGGGTTTCAGCCGTTTTTGCGTTGTAGCGTAAACTTCTGTAATCATCAGTTAAAACAAAGAAATTTGCATCTGGCCTTACAGCAAATATTGGTGTCGGCGGCGAGGTATAACTTCATTTTCGCCGTTTTTTTACATCCTATTACTATGATACTAAAAATGGACAATATCAAGGGGGGGCTCTAAAAATATACTTTAGAAAGTTTTTTGTTATCAGGATTAAAATTTTTTTTAAACCATAATAATTAGGCATTTGCGGTTTTAAAAGAAAACAAACATAATTTTATTTATTTATTTCCTTTTCAGCTTTTTTCCAGAATGAAAAAAATGAGTTGAAATTTCCGGTAACTGATGGTGCGAGCCAATCCCTACTATCGCATATTCCTTTATAATGAGAAAAAGCAGGATGCTCTTTAAAAATTATGTGGTCTTTTTTATGTTGGTAAAGCTTTTCTATTTCTTGAAACTCCCCTCTGTAAATAATTATTTCTGAGATGTTTTTTGAAAGTTGTAAAATAAAATCTATTACTTTTTCACTAACCGGATATTTATTAAAATGCGATGGTTCTAATAAAAGTACACGGTTAACATCCTCGTCCTTTCTCCAAAGCGGATCTAAATTATAACTGTTGTAAACACAAGTTGATTTTGTTGTATCAATATGTAATGCGGGTGTTTCAGGTAAAAAGGTATTTAACTCCGGAGTGGTTGTTTCTTTTAAAACATCCGGAACATCAATTTCTGCAAGGGTCTCATAATCCTCAGCCAAAAAAGATTTTCGCTGATTACTACCTGTATACTTACTGATGTTTACCTGATCGCAGTAATATTTTTTTGACGATGCACTGCCACAGGTCCATTGCCAGCTAAGATGGTTGCTGGCAATATCTCCATCAAGCAAATTATAATACAACCACTGCGCAGGTAAAAACCAATGAGATTTACCGATATTACAAACAATACTTGCCAAATACATTCTTATATGGTTGTGCATATAGCCCTGTTCGTAAAGCTGTTCAATATAATTATCGACAGCATCAATCCGGGTCTGGTGCTTTAAAACTGCAAGAGGTAATTCTCTGTGTATAAAATCCGGCTGAGTCTGTTTTAAATCGAATAAAATTTCGTCTCCTTTGCTTTGCCAGATGCGCTGCCAGTATTCCCGCCACGCAAGTTCCTGTATAAATTTTTCTATTTCGTAAAGTTTATACCCACGCTTGAAAATAAGGTCTTTCACCATTTTTACACTTATAACACCCCGTGAAATATAGGGAGATAAATAGGTTACATCACCGTCAATAAAGTTGCGGCTTCGTGCATATTTTATGGGGTCTATTTCATCAATTCTTTTTAAAATACTTTCCCATTCAGTAGGGAAAATATATTCTACTCTTTTACTCATCTCCTTTTGCTTATTTTGTTCATACTAATGCCACGTTGAAGTGTACATTTAAATCTATTGATTCCTTCCACTCTTTTTGCGAGATGTTTTTGGCTTACGCCGCTGTGAGTTCGTTTTCGCCAGAGGTTAAAACTGCTCCGCTTTAAGTTTTTCCGCATCAATGCTACTGTTTCCATTTCACTTAAGCCAAACTGAAATTCAATGGCTTCAAATGGTGTACGGTCTTCCCATGCCATTTCGATTATTCGGTCGGTATCAATTAGGGAAAGTTCACTTGAGGAGGGTGTTGGTTTCATCTAAAAATTTACAATAATGATAAAAAGTTTTATAAAAACTGTTACACAAATTTACATGTATGTTATGCGTTGAGAATTACAGGTAAAAACAATTTCCCTAATTCGGTTGAAGATGTTTTGTGAAAGAATAAAACAAGTAAACTTTATTGAACTTCTTTTATTTTAAATAAAACAGATGAATCATTTTTAATTTTTTGGGAAGCACTTTCATTAGTTACTTTAACCATCCACTGTGGTTCAAATACCCAAATGCCATTCTCTTTTATTAATTTATATGATTGGGTTATGGTAGCATTTTTTGTTTCCACACTATAAATAACCTCTTTGCTGCTGTCTGTAGTTTCGTTTAACGATACAGGCATGAAATTATTTTCAGGATTTTCTACCTTTGGAAATTCAGAAGGTTTTTTAATTAGAGCTTTAGCCGCATAGGGTTTTGTTTTAATTATGCCTGCGTAATTATTTTTTATAGAAACAATTGTTTCTATTTCCTTAACTGAAACTGTAAAAATTTTATTTTTTAGTAATGATCTTTTTAACGGTAAAAATGATATTTGCGAAGAAGTATTAGCCGGAAGAGAAGTTTTGGCAACCATCAAAAACGAAATAAATCCCGTTAATAAAAATAATACAGGCAATAAAAAGAAATAGTTTAATTTTTTACAGGATAAATTTTTATCATCCGAAAAAAAACTGATACGCTTGTAAAGCTGTGAATTATTTTTAAAGAAACCCAGCTGAAATTTTTTTAACAAAATATTGTTCTGTGCTATTTCGTACAAAGTTTCTGCATATTTAATAGTGTTATTCTGATAATTCAGTACCTGCATATCGCAGTTTTTTTCTCTTTCCAGTTTAAGTTTTTCTATGGCTATTTTAATAAAAGGGTTAAAGAAATAAACTGTCTCCATTATTAGTAAGAACCAATTGAGTAGATAATCTTTACTCTTAATATGCACCAATTCATGCAAAACAATTAATTCTGCCTGTGGAGTAGTAATATTATTAATTAAAGTTATGGGGAGTAAAATGACCGGTTTAAAAAAACCAAAGGTTACCGGTGTTTTTATAGTGTGGCTAAACCAAAGCGTAACTTTTTTCTTTATGCATAATTGGTATGCATGGTACTCGGTAAATGTTTTTAATTTTGCTGTGGGTCTGGTTATTTGTTGTGTGTAATTTTTTTTAAAAACCAACCACTGAATTGTTATCTGTAAAGTTTTTATTACAACTATACTCAGGTATAATGTAAAAATCAATCCATAATAATTATTTAAAAATACTAAGGGAGTGTTTTGAAATGAATTTGTAAAGGCAATTGTTAATGTAAAAATATAGCCATTAAAAAAACTTAGAAAAGTAACAATTGATACACAAAATTGAGAGAGAAGTAACAGGTATAAAAAATTTCTTTTTTGTAAAGGATGGTAATTTCTTTCAATATTATTTATAAATAAATAAATACACAAAAACAATGCAGACTGCCAAATGCTGTGCAATAAAGTTTCTATAAATGAATAAAAGAAAGTCATTCTATCAAACTTTTATTTTTTTGCTTTTAAAGTTTCAATTAATTCTTCTATTTGTTTTAATTCTGCAGCCGTTGTTTTGTTGCCGCCCAAAGCCTGCATAACCATGTCTACCGGGGAGCCTGAAAATAAACTGCTGATCATTTTATTTACTATTTGCAACTGGGTTTTTTGTTTGTCAATTGCAGGTGTGTAAATATGAGTTTTGCTTTCTGTATTTCTTGTAACCAAACCTTTTTCATGCATTATCTGCATTAATTTCAGCGTAGTGGTATAACCTGCTTCTTTTGTTTTTGTAAGCACTTCGTGAACAGTACGCACAGTAGCATGTTGATTTTTCCAAAGTATTGCAAGTATTTCCAGCTCGCTTTCTGTTGGTTTAAAATTCTTTTTCTTTTCCATTGTTACGATTTAATTCGTACAACAATGTTACGATTTTGTTCGTAAAGGAAAAATTAAATTTTATCAATAGATATGGAAAAAAATATGAGGTTGTTTGGCGTAATGGACAAAAATGTACCTAATTTCTAGTAGTTTTCTTCAAGTGGACAAAAATGTACCTTTTTCTTTTTAATGCATATTCAATTTAGTCCT
>JAYUZL010000119.1:0-2229 GCA_043751875.1 Ferruginibacter sp. | reverse complement strand
GTTTCTACAAAATTGACATTCACATTATTTTTTTTTAACAAAAACTCAATAGGCGAATCGTCTTCGCTTAACAAAGCTTTTAATAAATGCTCTGTTTCTATATTGGGATTTTTATTATTAAAAGCCTGTTGCTGAGATTGTGTAATGGCTTCCTGCGCTTTTATGGTGAAATTATTAAGATTCATATTGTGTAATTTTTTTTGTGGATGTTTTATTTTTTTGCTACCACTATATTCATGCTACAAATTATTGAATGCAAGAAATAGAAATATACAGGAATAATAAAAAGATAGAAATTTTGAAAACCAACCGCTGATTTTGATTGCTTAATTTCAAATAACTTTATACAATAGTCAAATGTTCATCCAAAGTAAAGTATAGGAAATTATGTCATACAAAATTAAATTAATCTGCCCAAAATTCATACTGGTATTGAGTTTTATGCTACTTTGTCTTATTGGCAAGGCTCAATACAACTTTACAGAAGTAGATAAATTATTAACTGCTAACCAAAAAAAATTAGGCGACAACCTGGTAGCACTGGTCTATAAAGATGGTAAAATGATCTATCAAAAAGAAATGGGAGAATTTAAAATAAAAAGCAAAGAAGCTGTTGTTAGTTGCAGCAAATGGTTAACAGCTGCTTTAGTTATGAGTTTTGTTGATGAAGGCAAACTTTCTTTAGATGATAAAGTGGTTACTTATTTACCCATATTTGGCAATTACAGCAAATCCTACATTACCATCCGCACCTGTTTATCTCACCTTACGGGTATTTCAGACAATCAAAAAGTTGGCTCTAAGACTTACCAGCGTAAAAAATTTGAATCGTTGGAAGATGAAGTAAACTCATTTGCAAAAAAAGAAATTGCTACCAACCCGGGCACCGAATTTTTTTATGGAGATATGGGTTTAAATATTGCCGGCAGGGTGCTGGAAATTATTACAAAAAAGAAATTTGAAGTATTAATGAAGCAACGAATTTTTGTACCACTGAATATGAGGAGTAGTACATTTAGTGGCGAAGAAGATGCCATCAATCCATCTGGCGGGGCAATTAGTACAGCAGCAGATTATATGAATTTTTTAACCATGATTTTAAACAGAGGAACATTTATGGGTAAACGTATTTTGAGTGAAGGTGCTATTGAACAAATGCAAAGCGTTCAAACAAATAAGGTTACAAAAAAATATATTCCAAAAGTTACAGAAGGAATGGAGTATGGTTTGGGCGAATGGATACAGGAAACGGACGCCAAAGGAAATAGTACTGTTGTGGGCTGCCCTGGCTTATTTGGCACCTGGCCTTATATTGATAAATGCAGAGGATATGCTTGTATTTTATTTACTAAACCTTTACAGAGCGAACAAAAAAAAGACCTGTATCTGCGATTAAAAGAAATAATTGAGGAGCAAATTCCTTCTACCTGTAACTGACGTATTTAAAGCAGCCTGATTACTATGAGCGTGATTGAAAAAAATACACAGCTAATCAAATCCTTTGCAGCCGGACAGGGGTTTGATTACTGCGGTATTGCCAAAGCTGAGTTGTTAACGGAAGATGCTAAACGCCTGGAAAGCTGGCTGAACAAGGGTATGCATGGCACAATGCAGTACATGGAGAATAATTTTGACATGCGCATTGATCCTTGCAGGTTAGTACCGGGTGCAAAGTCTGTTATCACTTTATTATTCAATTATTTTCCTGATGAACTACAAATTGCAACCGCACCGAAAATTGCGAAATATGCTTTTGGCAATGATTACCACGAAGTAATAAGAGAAAAGTTGAAACTTTTTTTAGCAGAAATAAAACTATCCGTGGGTGAGGTAAATGGAAGAGGATTTGTGGATAGTGCTCCAGTGATGGAAAGAAGCTGGGCACAAAAAACCGGTTTGGGCTGGATAGGAAAAAATGGAAATCTTATTAACAAACAAAGCGGTAGTTTCTTTTTTATCGCTACGCTGATTGTTGATTTGGAATTGATTTATGATATTGGCTATGCAAAAGATTATTGCGGCACCTGTACAAAATGCATTGACAATTGTCCTACCGAGGCGATACTGCCCGATAAAGTGATTGATGGCAGTAAATGTATAAGTTATTTTACCATTGAATTAAAAGATGCGCTGATACCGGATGCCATGAAGGGTAAATTTAATAACTGGATGTTTGGGTGTGATGTTTGCCAGGATGTTTGTCCGTGGAACCGGTTTAGTAAGCCAGGC
>JAYUZL010000118.1:0-16436 GCA_043751875.1 Ferruginibacter sp. | reverse complement strand
CATTGTTAAAAGCAGGAGATAAAATAAAATTTGTACCTATTTCTTTAACCGAATTTGAACAGATACAAAAGAAACAATGAGTATCAAAATTATAAAACCGGGTGTTTTCAGTACTGTCCAAGACGGAGGTAGGACAAAGTTTTTAGACCAGGCTGTTCCCATTTCGGGTGTAATGGACTCAGTGTCGGCCAAAATCGCTAATCTTTTAGTTGGTAATGAAGTAGATGCTGCATTGATAGAAATTGTAGACGGCAATTTTGAATCTATCACACAAAAAAATGTATTGATGGCATTGGTTTCAGGGAATGGCTCCTTTGAAGTTGATAATAAAGCAACCCCAATAAATCGCCCTCTGTTTATACCAAAAGGCTCAACAATTAAGCTAAAAAATAATATGGAAGGCCGGTATTCTTATTTGGCTATTGCCGGAGGTTGGGATGTGCCCGAAGTTTTAGGAAGCAGAAGTACCTTTGTAACCGCTGCATTTGGGGGACTGCAAGGTCGGCTTTTAAAAAAGGGAGATGAGCTGGTAGCCAGTCAAACATCATCAAAACAAAATAAAATGCTGTTTGAAAACTTAAAAGGCGAAATGGTGAATTGGCCTACATGGAGTATTCCTACCAAACAATTTTTATCTACTACAAATTTAAAAGTTCGGGTAATTATGGGAAGGGAATTTGAATGGTTTGACCATTTGTCTGTCGCCGATTTTTTCAGCAAGCCTTATCAATTCAAAAATGGAAACCGAATGGGTTACCATTTGGAAGGTCCCAAAATAAGCAGGAAAAAATCTCACGAAAGCGAACTTTTATCAACAGCTGTTGTACCCGGCACTATTCAGGTTACCGGCGATGGTTCTTTAATTTTACTGATGGCCGATTGTCAGACCACAGGTGGTTATCCGAGACTTGCTAAAGTGGCGGAGGTTGATTTACCTGTTTGCGCTCAACTGAAGCCCGGACATGCTATTCATTTTGAAGTCATCAATTTAAAAGAAGCCGAAAAGCTTTATCTTGATCTTCAATCAGATCTCCAAAAATTAGCTACTGCTATTCAATTAAAAACAGGATCTTAATATGGCTAACATCGATATAAATTGCGACATGGGCGAGGCTTTTGGAAATTATTCAATGCCAAACGATGAAATACTTTTTAAGTATATTTCTTCTGCTAACATTGCCTGTGGTTTTCACGCCGGCGATCCTACAGTGATGCAAGACACAGTAGCTTTAGCCATTCAAAATAACGTAGCCATTGGTGCTCATCCTGGTCTGCAAGATCTGCAGGGCTTTGGAAGAAGAGAAATGAAAATGACTCCTAAGGAAGTTTATCAAATTACTTTATACCAGATCGGCGCTTTATCGGGATTTGTAAAAGCGGCTAGTGCAAAACTCCATCACGTAAAGCCTCACGGTGCTTTATACAATATGGCAGCGAAGGATATTAAATTTGCTGAGGCAATAGTAGCTGCCATTTATGATTTTGACCCTTCTTTAATTTTATATGGACTAGCCGGTAGCGAACTCATTCATGCAGCTCACTACAAGAGTATAAAATCAGCTTCTGAAGTTTTTGCTGATCGAACCTATCAGGATGATGGGTCATTAACACCCCGCTCGCAAGCCAATGCTTTAATTACAAATGAAAAAGATACTTTAGTGCAGGTTTTAATGATGGTGAATCGACAGCAAGTAATAAGTGCAAATCAAAAAATCATTTCGCTTAATGCGGATACGTTGTGCATTCATGGCGACGGTGCATATGCGGTTGAATTTGCAAAAATTATTCATCAAACTTTAACTAACGAAGGAATAATCATAAAACACCCCCAAAATGACATTAAAATCTAACCGGAGCATATTAATTGGAGCGGCTTTTTTAATGGCAACCTCCGCTATTGGTCCAGGATTTTTAACACAAACCGCCGTTTTTACCGAGCAATTAGGAGCAAGTTTCGGCTTTGTTATTTTAATTTCTGTTATCCTCGATATAATAGCTCAATTAAATATTTGGCGGATTATAACTGTCGCAGGTCAACCTGCTCAGGAAATTGCAAACAAAGTTTTCCCCGGTTTGGGTTATCTCTTATCCTTTCTGGTTTTTTTAGGAGGATTGGCTTTTAATATTGGCAATATTGCAGGAGCAGGCTTAGGTTTAAATGTTTTATTTGGAATCAGTATAACCCAGGGATGTTTAATTAGTGCCATAATAGCTGTGGGTATTTTTATTTATAAAGAGGCCAGTCTTGCATTAGACTGGATTACCAAAATTTTAGGTTTTTTAATGATTATACTCACGTGTTACATCGTTTATAAAAGTCACCCGCCTCTTGCCGATGCAGCTATTCAAACTTTTATTCCTAAAAAATTAAGTTTTTCAGCAATTTTAACCATTGTAGGTGGTACGGTTGGCGGGTACATTACTTTTGCAGGAGCACACCGACTACTGGAAGCTGGCATTACCGGAGAAAAAAACCAAAAAGAAGTAAACAGAGGAGCAACCATGGCTATCGGCATAGCTTCATTGATGAGGATTTTATTGTTTTTGGCAGCTTTAGGGGTAGTTTATGCAGGTTCAAAATTAGACCCTGCCAATCCTGCCGCTTCAGTTTTTAAGTTAGCAAGTGGCGACATAGGTTACAAACTATTTGGATTAGTCATGTGGGCTGCCGCCATTACTTCGGTCATTGGTTCGGCTTATACTTCGGTTTCATTCATCAACTCTTTTCATCCTTGGATATTGAAAAATCAACGATACATCATCATTGTATTTATCATCATTTCTACTGCCATATTTTTATTCATTGGTGAACCGGTTAAAACATTGGTTTTTGTTGGTGCATTAAATGGAATGATTTTGCCGGTTTCTTTAGGTGTAATGTTACTGGCAGCTTATAACACAGCTATTGTTAAAACCTACAAACATCCAATTTGGTTAACTGTCTTAGGGTTTTTAGTAGTGATTTTTATGGCGTTTTTAGGTGGGCAGACTATTTTTCAATTGATGCAGAAATAAAAGATATATGATGCAGAAACCAATGCTTTATTTTTTTTTAATAATTCCATTTCTGGGCTTTGCTCAAGCAAATACGAAAGAACCAATCATTGATTTTGGGGTTTCTAAAGAACTGGCAGATTTTAGAAGTGCTAACATAAATGGTATTCAATACCAATTAAAATTTGATATCCCATCAGTAAAAAGTGAAGCTATTAAAGCTAATGAGGTGGTCAGTTTTTATTTATTAAAAGATGGATTTCCTTTACAATTAGATTTAAAAGCGCAACAAAATCAAATACAAAAAATTGAAGTGAATGGAAAAATTGTTGACATTAATTACCAGAAAGAACACATCATTATTCCGGCAGCTGCACTAATAAAAGGTAAAAATAAAATCGAAATTGCTTTTATTGCAGGTAACTCGGCCCTCAACAGAAACGATGATTACCTGTATACTTTATTCGTTCCCGACAGGGCAAGAACATGTTTCCCCTGTTTTGATCAACCCGATTTAAAAGCTACTTATAAGATAAGTTTGGTTATCCCTCAAAATTGGCAGGCAATTTCAAACGGCAAATTAGAGAAAAGTATGTTGAATGAAGGAAGAACGACGGTTGATTTTGCCGCTTCCGATAAAATCAGTACTTACTTGTTTTCGTTTACAGCGGGCAACTTTATAGCTGTTAATCAGGATGTCAATCATCAATCAACCCAGTTTTTATATCGGGAAACGGATAGTGCTAAAATTCTTTTAAGTATAGATTCCGTTTTTCAGGAGCATCGCAATGCGATTGATTTTCTTTCAAAGTGGACAACGATACCCTATCCTTTTCAAAAAATAGGTTTTGTGGCAATTCCTGATTTTCAGTTTGGCGGTATGGAACATCCCGGAGCGGTTCAATACCAGGCCTCCACTTTATTTTTAGATGCTACTGCTACAAAAAGTCAATTTATATCCAGAGCCAATCTTATCTCTCACGAAACTGCGCACATGTGGTTTGGGGATTTGGTCAGCATAAAATGGTTTAATGATGTGTGGACCAAAGAGGTTTTTGCCAATTTTATGGCTGATAAAGTAAGTGAAAGTTTAAATGGCAAGGCAGCATTTGATCATAAATTTCTGATTGATCATTTTCCTGCAGCTTATGGTATTGATAGAACTACCGGTGCAAATCCTATTCGCCAGCGACTAGATAATTTGAATGAAGCAGGTTCTTTATATGGCAATATCATTTACCACAAAGCACCCATCATGATGCGGCAACTGGAGTTGCTGATGGGGAAAGTGAAGTTTCAAACGGGTATGAGAGAGTACCTTAAAAAGTTTGCTTTTTCAAATGCTTCGTGGCCGGACTTGATTAATATTCTAAATAAATATGCACCGGTTGATTTATTAGCATGGAACAAAGTTTGGGTAGATGATAATGGGCGACCAAAAATCTCGGATGAATTAAAAATCAATAATGGTAAGATTACCCGATTGACTATTTCCCAAAAACCCGAGTTTGGCGCAGACAGGGTTTGGCCACAATCGTTTAAAATATCCCTGTTTTATAATGAACATGTAAAAGAATTACTGGTTAGTTTATCAGGCAAAATGGTTGATGTAAAAGCTGCAATTGGGTTAGCCAAGCCAAACTTTATTGTTTATAATTCCGGTGGAGAAGGTTATGGCGTTTGGCCAATCGACGTATCTGTGCTAAACCAAACCAATCAAATTTCGTCACCATTAATTCGGGCCTCGTTTTATATTTCGGCGTATGAAAATATGCTAAACCAGGATTTTGTAAAGCCTGCGATACTATTGGATTATTTTATGGGTCAACTCCAAAAAGAAACAGATGAATTGAACCTTAGACTGCTAACCGGTTATATCGGAAATATTTTTTGGATTTTTAACAGCGCTCCATCTAGAAATAAATTAGCACCAGGTTTGGAAACCCAAATTTGGCAGGCTATTGAAAATCAACATGAAAGCAACAATAAAAAAAATCTTTTAAAACTGTATCAAAATATTTTCCTGACTGAAGCAGCATATAATAAGCTGTATCCTATTTGGAAAACCCAAACGGCGCCTGAAGGAATTAAATTATCAGAGGATGATTATACGGCTTTAGCTTTGGCTTTAAAGTTGAGGAAAAATGATGTAAATATGCTTGATGAACAACTGCAAAGAATTAAAAATCCGGATCGTAAAAAACGTTTTCAATTTATAATGCCTGCTTTATCAGCGGATGTAAAAATTAGAGATCAGTTTTTTGAAAGCCTGGCAGATCATAAAAACAGGGAGAAAGAATCTAATGTGTTAGCGGCCTTAAACTATCTTCATCATCCGCTTCAACAGGCTACTTCAGAGAAATATTTAAAGAAAAGTTTAGATCTATTACAGGAAATTCAGGTTACAGGCGATATCTTTTTTCCCCAATCATGGCTGCAGGCAACTTTTGGCGATTACCAAAGTACTGAAGCTTTAAAAATTGTAAATGAATTTTTAAAAACATACCCTCAATATCCATTAAAACTCAAAGCTAAAATTTTGCAGGCAGCAGACCAGTTAAAAAGAGCGCAGCAAATAACTAGTCTTTAATTTTTTACGATTAGATCCAACTTGCTAGATATATGGCTTAGCGCTGCGGCGGTGCGCACGTGTGCCTTATTAAATTACCCCTACAAATTAAACCAGTACGTTAACTTGGCAACCAAGGCACGGTTCTTTTTGCCAAAAGATTGTATGGCATGTAAAGGATCATCCTGCGCATAATAATTATCTGTATATACCAAAAAGAAATCGCTGGCAGGTTTAAACCGCCATTGAAACCGGGAGTTGATATTGATATTATTGTTTTGATTGTTATACTGCAAAAACGTGGTAAAGAACACCTCCTTGGTAAAGGTTAAATCTAACCGCGGACCTATCAGCAAGAAATCGGCTTTATTAAAGCCTTCAGGTAAGCGGATGCGGTTGTAATTAACATCCAACGACAACGAACCATAAGGCTGCCAGCGATAGCTAACCGTATTTTGTATAGATACCAGCGTACCGTTAAAATAATTACCCGCCCTTAATTGTACCTCGTAATTTAAAGGATTTACAAAATTCGAGCGTAAGCCAATGCGGTTGCTGAAGTAAGTATACGAACTGCCTGTTTTTAAAACCTTGTAATTCGGATCATATTTATTGGTGGGGTCAAAATCACGAAACAGATAGGTATAATCCATGCGGCCCAGTGCGCCCGTTAGTTCGGCGCTGTTTTGAAACTGTATCGTAAAAAATAATCCTGCATCAAAATCGGTAACCCGTTTATCTAACTTACCATAATACACATCATAGTCAGGTGTTATTTTTATTGTATTCACCTTTTTCGAAAGTTTTCTTTTTGGGAAAAACAGATAACTAAGGTTAGTGGTCTGGCGAATAACGTTTAGTCGTGGCACGTAGCCCACTTCTGCAATAAAATTCTTGCCAATATTATTAATGCTTGTACGCAGTTGGATATGTTTGTTGACTACGTTTAGTTTGGCGCCAATATTATATTCTTGCCCCAGACTGTTGGCGCTGATACTTTTATGATAAAATACTTTACCGTCAACCCCTCCTTTGGCAGATCCATAATTAAATTCAACGCCTGCAACGCTGTTAGATTTATGTAAAAACTGACTGCTTTTTTCATTAAGAGACGATTCTTTATTTACAAATAAAAAAGCCAGGTTACTTCGTGCGCCGATTTTTCGCTGCGCAGATGCTGCCATGTAATTGATGGAAGGAAGACTGTCTGCAGCACTGGCGGCCGTTTGCATATCCAGAAAACCAATGCGCAGATTATTGGAAAGACGTCCGCTTAAGCGTGCCCCGGCAATGATTGGTATCTGTACATTCGATTTTGTTTGCGGATTATTATAAATGCCAATGCGGCGGGAAAAAAATGGGTTGGAATTTTGCAATCCGAATTCACTAAACAAATCACTGTTCTCTAAAAAAAACTGTCTTCTTTCCGGAAAAAAAAGTTCAAACCGGCTTAGGTCAGTAATTTGTTTGTCCACTTCTACCTGCGAAAAGTCGGGGTTCAACGTAAGGTCTAAATTTAATGAAGGTGTAATGGCCACTTTAGCGTCCAAACCTACGCTCACCTTTGTGTTGGCAGGTTTGCCTTTTACAAAGTCTCTTTTTTGTTCGCCAGCCACAAATGGTATTAACGAAATATTGGTACCCGGTTTTGGTGGCGGTTCCTTCCATTCCATACTTCCGTTAAAAGATATATCCAATAACCTGAAATTACGGGGTATACTTGCCCAGCAGCTTCTTTCATTATCATATAAATTATTACGTATAAAATTAATATTCCAGGTATTAATACCATCGGAGGTTTTGTAGCGTAGTGTTTTAAAAGGGATGGCCATTTCCACTTCAAAGCGGTCATTGTAGCGGGTTACATTGCTGTACCATTTATTATCCCAGTTAATATTTGTTTCATTGCTGTTAAAAATCAACTGTTCTTTTTGCACCCCGTAAGGACTTACCGCAAAATAAAATCCATTTAATTTATCACGGAAAGGATCTATTAAAACCGTAAAAATATCAGTGCTTGAATTTTCAAAATCGCGGCGAAGGGAACGTACTACGTACTTTTTTTGATAACAAATGGCAGCGATGTATAAAAAATTTTTATCCTGTGTAACCTTTACCCTTGTTTGATGAATGGCAAAGCCTGTATCGTATGGAAAATTTTGGTGGAACGGAGCAATTTCGGGAATGGCAGCCCAGGCGGCTTCATTCAATTTTCCATCAACAACAATAGGGCCTATTGCAGGAGCTATGGAAAATTTAAAGTTGGTTTCGTTGGGTGTTTGCGCTTTACTGCAAAGCTCAAAGGCAGTGAAGAAAAGCAAAAAGGCTACAAGCCTGTATATATTAAACAATTGGACAAGGTTTGGATAACACAAATTCGGGAACAGCAATTAAAAACGTGTAAATATAAAGTTTAAATAAACAGTGTTTTCATTTTTTTATCAGCGAAAATAATCTCAGCGCTTTGTTTTTTTATACCCAAAAAATAAAGCATAAAATAAAACAATTAGTGAAATAAAAATTGAAAATAGTGGGACTCGAGATTTGTACAAAATATTCACATTATATTTCAACTATTGAGGTTATTCAGCAAAGCTTATATGATTAGGCTTGCTTGTGACGCAAAGTATAAAAATTTCTTCCCGTGAACTTTCACGAATTACCCCCCCCGCTTTATTATTCTCAAGCTTTAATCTAAAAAAGTAAGTTTTTTTCTGCACAGGCGTTTTACCTCACATAGGACCCTGCATTCATATCAATGGATGTTCCCGTTGCATGGTCTGCCAATCCACTGCAAAGCAAGGTAACCATGGGTGCAATATCTTCGGGCGTGGTCAGTTCATTCAGTGCAATGTCGTTCAAAGCAAAGTCCTCACCGTATTCTTCCAAAATAGCATTGGCCATGTCTGTCCTCGTAAAGCCCGGAGCAATCAAAAATGCTTTAATTCCTTGCTTTCCGTAATGTCTCGCAATAGATCGGGTAAGACTTACAATCGCACCTTTGCTGGCAGCATAAGCAATATAATCGGTTGTATCACCCCTAAATGCTGCCCTTGAGGAGATGTTTACAATTCTACCCTGTTGCTGCGTTTTTGCATGTTCTACAAATTCTTTGCATAAAATTCCCACTGCCCTGGTGTTTACAGCAAAAGTATTTTCCCAATTTTTTACCCATTCATCGGTTGGCAAAGTATCTGCTGCACTCGGCGAAATACCCGCATTGTTTACAAGCGCCGATATCGGTCCATACTGTAATACAAGCCTTGGTATAAAACCACTCACTGCTGCTGCATTGGCCAAATCACACGCAGCTGTATAACTTACCCCTTCAAGTTCGGCTTTCAATTTATCAGCCTCCGCTTTGTTGGAGTTGTAGTGTATAATAACCTCCGCACCAGATTCTGACAACTGCTTTGCTATAGCTCTTCCAATGCCCCGGGATGCCCCGGTAACAAGTATTCTTTGATTTTTGAGGGAAATATTCATTGTGTGAAAATAACTTCTTATTGGGGTTAAATAAAAATAAAATGAAAGAGCAGGTAAACCCAATTCAAATCAAAGCACTCGTCCCACCACACAAAAAAATTTATCCATCATACAGGCACTTCCAAACCTATAAAGTTTTTAAACCTTATAGGTTTTGCGCAAACACGATTTTACTGCGTTCCGGCCTTATAAAAAGGCATTAAGAAAATTTAAATGAATACCGGCCTCTCCTGATAATCTTTGGAATGAAGAAATGAAATCGATTTTACCAATACGTGGTTTTAGTTGGCAAGTCGGGCAAAAGCCCGGATATATTCTAAAACTATAACTAACCTCATTTTAGGCAATCATTCAAATTTTGGAGCCTTTATTTTTTGTTACTTTTTTCATCAAGGAAAACAGTAGTTGAAAAAGTAAAAAAGAGAGATGCACAATACATCTCTCTTTCTTCTATCCTTTGCGAAAATCCACGTCTTTGCGTGTTATAGGTTTAAAATCTTTCCGTTCAAAAACCCTTACCAAGGATATTTATTCGCTGCTATACAAGCATCAGCAATCCTTCTTCTTGCATCCTTACTATTAAAAGGAGCCATCTTTGTAAAACGTTTTAAGCCCAGCAACATCATGCGTTGTTCATCACCATCTGCAAAAGCATTGATAGCCTCTTTACCTGCTTTGTTCACCGCATCTACAGCATCGTTCAAATAAACATGCATCATATCTGTTTGTACAGATACTGCCTCTGTACCTTGCTTGTCAGTCATTTTAATTACTCTCAACAAAGCACTCTCTGCATGAAATGTAGCAATGCTCATATCAGCAATGTTCATTAATATTTCCTGTTGGTCGCTTAGGCTCATCATCAGTTTTTGTACTGCTGAACCTGCTACCATTAAGATCGCTTTTTTCATTTGTATTACCGCTTTTCTTTCAGCCGCAAAAGGCGCTTCGTCCTCACTTCCAAAATCCGGTATACTCATCAATTCTTTGCTCACTGCCATTGCCGGGCCCATCAAATCAAGCTTGCCTTTCATGGCACGCTTCAACATCATATCTACCGTAAGCAAACGGTTTATTTCATTCGTTCCCTCGTAAATTCTATTAATGCGACTGTCTCTGTATGCACGGCTGATCATATACTCATCGCTAAAACCATTGCCCCCGTGTATCTGCACACCCTCATCTACCACCACATCAAGCACTTCACTACCATCAACTTTTAACATAGCACATTCAATAGCAAATTCTTCTGCTGAGCCAAGGTGCGCTTCTGCGAACGTTTTACCAGAAGCTATCATTTCTGTCTCTTTATCATCTATCCATTTGCTTGTACGGTACAAAGCACTTTCGCTTACCCACATGCGGGTAGCACACTCAGCAAGCTTGTGTTTGATGGCACCAAAATTTGCAATTTTTGTTTTAAACTGCTCTCTCGTATTGGCATATTCTACTACAGCATGGAAAGCCATTTTAGCCCCACCCAATGCTGCGGCACATAATTTTAAGCGACCAATGTTTAAGATATTAAAAGCAATGATGTGGCCCTTGCCAATTTCGCCGAGTAAATTTTCTACCGGCACTTTACAATCCTGAAAATACAGTTGCACTGTAGACGAACCCTTAATACCCATCTTGTGTTCTTCGGGTCCTAGGGTAAAACCTTCCATGCCACGCTCTAAAATAAATGCAGTGAATTGCTCACCATCTATTTTTGCAAATACGGTATATACATCTGCAAAACCACCATTGGTGATCCAGCATTTCTGTCCGTTAAGAATATAGTTCTTGCCATCTTCGCTTAATACTGCAGTTGTTTTTGCACTCAATGCATCACTGCCGGCGTTTGGTTCAGTAAGTCCGTAAGATCCCTTCCATTCGCCGCTACTTAATTTTGGAATATACTTTTGCTTTTGTGCATCGGTACCAAAATATAAAATAGGCAAAGTACCAATACCAGTGTGTGCAGCTATAGCTACACTAAAAGAAAACCCACCACCCAGACCTTCATTTACCAGCGTAGATGTGATAAAATCTTTTCCAAGTCCACCCAAATTTTCTGGTGTAGATGCACCTAAAAGTCCTTGCTCGCCTGCCTTCTCCATCAGCGATGGCATAAGCCCCGGTTCCAGTTTATCAATACGGTCAATAACCGGTAGTACTTCTGTATCTAAAAATTGCAGACACATATCTCTTACCATGATCTGCTCTTCGTTAAAATCTTCCGGCGTAAAAGTTTCGAAAGCATTGCTTTCTTTAATAAGCCACTCACCGCCTTTTAGTGTCGTAGCTGTTTGTGTTGTTGTGCTCATTGTTTTTAAATTTATTGTTATTAGTTAAATGTTTTTTCTTGTTGCGAGTTACGGGTCTGAGAGTTGTGAACTCTTTATCATGTCAATAATATCAAATAAGGTATTTCCACAAAAGTATAATGCTTCAAAGCCCGTAACCCCTAACCCGAAACTCTTAACTGAGGTTCTCATATACCTTCTGCAAAACTTCCTTCGCTATTTCTACCTGTCCATTTGTAACACCTTCTAAAGCTTCGTTCAGCGTTTGATTAGCAACTTCCATGGTTTGTACCTGTAGGCTTTGTGCCTCAGGCGTCAAACAAATTTTATTGATGCGCCTGTCATTTTTATTGGCGGTTCTTTTTACCAGACCAAGTTTTTCCAGATTATCAACGAGCCTTGTAATACTTGGTTTATCCCTAAAAGTGGCAGCGCACAGTTGTTGCTGGCTTTGTCCGTCTTCCTTCCATAAATGGTACAAAACGCTCCATTGCTCAATAGTAATTTCAATACCGGCCTGCTTAAAATTCTTTTGCAGACGGCGTGCAATAGCCGTACTCGCTTTGCCAGTTATAAAACTGTATAATTCACTTCTTTTAAATTGGTTGTTGGGCATATAGTTGTTTAGACAACTATCTAAAGATAAACAATGATTTTAAATTGCAAAAAATTATTTTTGTTAAGGTTAGGGGGAAGAAAAGCCCGGACAACAAACAAGTTGTTGTCCGGGCTAAAACAGCAGCTATGGTCAGCTTCAGTGGCGTCGCACTCTTGTACATTAAATCATTATTCAGCGTTCAATGCAGGTATTTATTATAATAGCAATCTTACTTACAGCTCTTTACATTGCCCTCATTATATACTATTGTTTTGCTTTTACAGCAATTCCCACAATCAACCAATCAACCAATCAACCAATCAACCATACCGCAATCAGCGTAATAATTCCCGCCCGCAACGAAGAACATAATATTGAAGCCTGTCTTCAATCTATTTTACGAAATAATTATCCTGCACAATTATTAGAAATCATTGTAGTAGATGATCATTCCCAAGATACCACAGCCAGCATTGTAAAAAGCTTTGCTGCACAAAATGTAAAACTGATTTCTTTAAAAGACTTTGTAACCTCAACGATAAACAGTTACAAAAAGAAAGCAATAGAAATTGCAGTCGCACAGGCAAGCGGCACATTAATAATCACAACAGATGCGGATTGCATCGTTCACCCAAAATGGTTAAACACAACAGCTGCTTTTTACGAAGAAAAGAAACCTGCTTTTATAGCAGCACCGGTTGCTATTGATTGCGGGTGGAGCTTCCTACAGATATTTCAAAGTCTGGACTTTATGACACTACAAGGCATAACTGCAGCAGTGGTAAGTAAAAAGCAAATGACCATGTGTAATGGCGCAAACATGGCTTATGAGCGTGCAACTTTTTATGAAGTAGGAGGTTTTGCCGGTATTGATAATATTGCCAGCGGCGACGATATGTTGCTCATGCATAAAATATATGAACGCTATCCGGATCGTGTACTGTTTTTAAAGTCAAAAGACGCTATTGTAAAAACTGCCCCTGTTGATAACATAAAACAGTTTTTTAACCAGCGCATTCGTTGGGCAAGCAAAGCAGATAAATACGATGACAAAAGAATACTACCCGTACTTGTTTTGGTGTATTTTTTTAATGTAGTAATGCTTGCGATACCAATCATAGCAATTTTTTACAATGCTCCAGTCTCAATACTCAATACTCAGTATTCAATACTTGTTGCCTGGTTATGGCTACTCCTTTTCAAAATAGCAGCTGAACTGTTTTTCCTTTTTCCAGTAGCTGTATTTTTTAACAAGAAAAGTATGTTGTTGTTGTTTCCATTTATGCAACCATTTCATATTTGTTACACCATCATTGCCGGTTGGCTTGGTAAGTTTGGTAAATATACTTGGAAGCAAAGGAATGTACAATAGTTACGAAGTCAAAATATTTTGGAACAATTAAAGATTAAATAGGTTCAACTTTATGCCCCTTGTGTTTTTATCTTTGTGTCCTTAGTGGTTCAACAAAGGCAGTTCAACAAAATGATTTTCCAATTAAATGACAACGATATTTTATTTCCTGATACTGCTCTTGCAGAACCCGACGGCTTACTCGCCATTGGCGGAGATTTAAGCCCTGAGCGTTTAATAGCAGCCTATAAAAATGGCATCTTCCCATGGTTCAGTGATGATGATCCAATCTGTTGGTACGCACCACACGAACGTTGCGTAATCTTTCCATCCAAAATACATATCAGCAAAAGCATGCAGAAAAGCATGCGGGCAAAGAAATTAGCAGTAACAACCAATACCGCATTTACCTCAGTTATTGCTGCATGTAAAAACACCCTGCGCAAAGACCAGGATGGCACTTGGGTTACTGATAACATGGAAGCAGCCTACATAAGACTGCATGAGTTGGGCATTGCAAAAAGCATTGAAGTTTGGCAAAGCAACAAATTAGTTGGAGGCATATACGGCTTAGAAATAAACAATGTATTTTGTGGCGAGAGCATGTTTAGCCTCGTAAGCAATGCCTCTAAAATAGCATTAATATGGCTTTGTACTGAAACCAATTATTCGTTGCTTGATTGCCAGTTGCAGACCGACCATTTAATAAGCATGGGTGCTGAAATGATATCCCAAAAAGAGTTTATCAATATTTTAAACAGTTAACAAATAAATTTTATTTACAACATTTTCTTCGGTAGAATACTGCTGCAATATTTTTGATTGTACATTGCAACCACTGCAACAAACCAATAAAACTTTTTGAAAGAACAAGAAAATAACGAGCAAAGCATTTGGAGGAAACTTACCAAAAGCAAGACTGCATTGGTAGGGTTGTTCATTATATTCTTCGCCATATTTGTGTGCATCTTCGGTTATATCATAGCACCGGATGCAAGTATTGATGCCGATCTGCAAGCGGTAGAAATACAATCAAAACCATTCGGTTACACGCAGCAGTTTTTAAAAATCCCAATCAATAAAAATACAGACCAATCCA
Source organism: Ferruginibacter sp. (assembly GCA_043751875.1). GTDB lineage: Bacteria > Bacteroidota > Bacteroidia > Chitinophagales > Chitinophagaceae > Ferruginibacter. The sequence goes on along the minus strand of JAYUZL010000118.1, from coordinate 2,051 downwards.
TCTTCTCCGCACTATTTTTTGGAAGAGAAATAAAAGACAGATACCTACCGATAAAAAGCTACAGCATAAATCCAAAAGAGATTATTGTAAATAAATATGTGGATGATGATACCGCTGTGGTGCAATCATTCAATCTTGCCGATTTAACATCTAATCAACCCCAAAATATTGCGCAGCAAATTGTCACAAAAAAATATTGGTTGGGTACCGATGCTTTTGGCAGAGATATGCTGAGCCGTATTATTATTGGTACAAGAGTGAGCATGATGGTAGGTTTGGTAGCGGTAATAATCTCCCTAACAATTGGGATATTACTTGGCGCATTGGCTGGTTACTACAAAGGCAAGACAGATGCCGCCATTATGTGGCTAATAAATGTAACATGGAGTATTCCTACCCTGTTGCTGGTATTTGCAATAACGCTTGCATTGGGTAAAGGTTTCTGGCAAATATTTATTGCGGTGGGTCTTACACTCTGGGTAAGCGTAGCCAGGCTTGTACGTGGGCAGGTAATGACAGTAAAAGAACTGGAATATGTTCAGGCCGCCAGAGCCCTGGGCTACAAAGACAGCCGTATTATTTTAAAACATATTCTCCCAAACATCATCGGGCCAATTTTAGTGGTGGCAGCAGGCAACTTTGCCACTGCAATTATTATTGAAGCAGGCTTAAGTTTTCTCGGCATCGGCGTACAACCGCCACAACCCAGCTGGGGACTTATGATAAAAGAAAATTATAATCTCATCATTACTCACAATGCAGCACAGGCACTTGTCCCGGGGTTTGCTATTATGTTGCTGGTACTTGCTTTTAATTTAATTGGCACTTCACTAAGAGATGCGGTGGATGTGAAGGGCTAGGCCGTTATGGGTTGCGGTTTGCAGATTGGAAGTTACGGATTCTAGCAACCCCTTATCTTTCATCTTTCTTCTTTTGTCTTTCTTCCTCCAACACAATCAAATAAATCTAATTTCTACAATCAAACTTTTATCTTCGCCAAAATTATCCAATCATGCTACCAAAGTACAAGCGAATTCTTTTAAAACTTTCCGGCGAATCACTAATGGGCGATAAATCTTTTGGGCTGGATCCAGAAGTACTTGCACGTTATGCACAGGAAATAAAGCAAATAACAGAAATGGGTGTGCAAGTAGCAATAGTAATTGGTGGCGGTAATATTTACCGTGGAATGAACGAGGCGGAAACAGGTATTGAAAGAGCCCAGGGAGATTATATGGGAATGCTTGCAACCGTGATAAACGGTATGGCTTTGCAGAGTGCTTTGGATAAAGTTGGTGTACTTACGAGGTTACAAAGTGCTATCAAGATGGAACAGATCGCAGAGCCTTATATACGCCGTCGTGCTATGCGACATTTAGAAAAAGGGCGGGTTGTTATTTTTGGTGCGGGTACCGGAAATCCCTATTTTACTACAGATACTGCCGGTTCTTTAAGAGCCGTTGAAATAAAAGCTGACATCATTTTAAAAGGAACAAGGGTAGATGGTATTTACTCTGCCGATCCGGAAAAAGATCAGACAGCAACTAAGTTTGGCAGAATATCTTTTGCAGACTGTATTTCAAAGAATTTGAAAGTAATGGATATGACAGCCTTTACATTATGCATGGAAAATAATTTACCCATAGTCGTTTTTGATATGAACAAAACCGGAAATCTGATGAGTGTTGTTATAGGAGAAAAGACAGGAACATTAGTGAGTTAATAAAAAAAATTTATAAAACAAAGAGTCCGTTTTATAATTAATATAAAGTACCATTTTCTTAAGACTCCTAATTAAGAAAATTTATAAAGAACCCATTTTTACTTTTTCCACAGAAAACTCTTTTGTGTAGCGGCTGACAATGTATTTTTTAAAGCCGTATTTACTACAACTCCCCTTACCCATCCTTCAAAAGATCCTTCACCTATAAACTGACTGATTTTTTAAATATTTTGGCGTAATGGACAAAAATGTACCTAATTTCTAGTAGTTTTCTTCAAGTGGACAAAAATGTACCTTTTTCTTTTTAATGCATATTCAATTTAGTCCT